>NZ_CP051151.1:1504291-1808583 GCF_013745115.1 Hujiaoplasma nucleasis
CCAAAAGCTCAAATAGATATATTAACTTATGATCAAGCTGATTTCAATTCAATTGATCATTTTGTTCATCAAGTTAAAAGCGAATATAATGATTTTTCAGGGCTTGTATTGAATGCGGGTTTATTTCACCCTAAGAAAGCTATGTTAACTAAAGATGGTTATCCTTTAACCATAGGGACTAATTATGTTGGTGTATTTTATTTGCTTAAGAAATTGCATGAAGATCATTTCTTTGAACAAATGATTGATAGAAGGATTATCTTTGTTGGTTCTTTATCTTGGTCTAAAGTTAGAAGAAATCAAATAGAACATATACTAAAGAACAATCCTTCTTCTTCAATTAAAGAATATGCCCAATCTAAAACTTTATTGGGCGCTTTAGCATACCAATTATCAAGACACAAACAAGAAGAATTATATTTTCCTCCACATGTAAAAGCTTTACTTATGCATCCTGGTGTTGTGGCTACCAATATTGTTTCTTCTAAAGAATCTTCATATCCTCAATGGTTTTCTTCATTAGCAATGAAAGCTTTAGGTTTTTTTGTTCCTTCATCTGATAAAGCCTCATTAGGTATAATAAAATTATTACTGGATAAAAATATTAGTGAAGATAAGATTGTTGTACCTAGAGGTTTGTTTCATATCTCAGGTTATCCTAAAGAAGTTAAGTATGCAAAGAAATTAAGGTTAGTTGATGAAAAACTTATTCAAATAAGTCAAGAGATTTTAAAAAAAGATTTACCTGATTTCCTTTAAGGCATTGAATATTTTCTCATATATATTTATGATATTTACAGGAGGTAACTATGTCAGATTCTTATAAAACTTATCAAATTAATCCTAATAAAAATCAAAGAAGTGTTACTTTACCTAAAAATACGATAGAACTTAAAAATCAAGCCTTTCAATCTAATAAGAAATTAATCAATATTTCTTTTAATGAGAAATTATCAATCATAGATCAAGAGTCCTTTAAGGATTGTATTCATTTAGAAAAAGTTTATTTCCCTTATAAAACTGAGTTAATGACCATCCCTGAATCTTGTTTTGAAAACTGTTATAACTTAAAATATATCTCTATACCTAATAGTCTTGATTATATAAATTCAAAAGCTTTTAAAAACTGTACAAGTATTGATGTTTTAACTATTCCTAAGAAAATAGTATCTATAGTTCAAGATGCTTTTGAAGGATGGACATCAAAACAAGAAATTATTATCTATAAAGATTATGGTAAATTTATTAATTGTGATGCGAAAATATCTTTATTTAAAGAAAATGATACTGATACTTTAGAAAGTCTTCAAAGAAAAGAAACGGGTCAAAGATATTTTGCAGTTACTTGCAAATGTGGACATGTATCAAGAAAATATTATATGCCTATTACATTTGGGATTGTTGCTAAAAATAGAAAAGAAGCTTCAAGAATAGCTAGAAAACTTCCTAGGGTTAAGCATAATCATAAATATGCGATTATTGATAATAAAGAAATTTCATTTATTGAATATAAAAGAATCAATGAACAGAATAAATATGACCCATATTTAAATGTTCAAAGTAATTACCAACAAAAAGAAATTATGGATTCTATCGAAGGAAGATTGGTTTTAGAAGATAAATATAAATCAAAACATAGTAAAAATGAAGTGAAACCCAAGGTTAGATATCATAAGAAAGAAAAGATTAGGAATTATAAAAAGTTTATGAATATGAAAGATATGGATGAAGATTCTGGTATTCAATAAATATAATTAAAAGTCATTTAATTAATGACTTTTTTTGATGAATTTATGAAGACGGGTTGTTATAGATTATATTGCGTAATATAATGAAACAAAGTGTAAGGTATTATTTTTAGAAAAATATGAAATACAGAAAGGAGATAGATTTTCAATAATCATATAATTGTAAATCTTTAGTAAAAATATGAAGAAAATATTAGTTGTAATTGTATTATTTCTTTTTTCTCTTTTAATCGCTTGTACAGATAAAGAAGATACTAGTGTTACTTATTATGTTCTTAACGAAAAAGAAACCATAATGTTGGCTGAGGGAGAAGAGATTATATCATATGAAGAGGGTTATTCATATATTGCTTTTTTTACCAGTCAAGGAAGATTATTCTTGGGATATGATAATTATGAAGAACTCTCTGACGGAGAGGTGATCCAATATCAATATCCTTTGGATGTGACTCGTAAGATAATTGGTGATGATGATGTCATTACAAAAGTAACATTTTTAAGAGAATATATCATTGTTGTTGTTAATCATAGACAAGTTTTATTGGTGAATCCAAAGGTTTCTCTAAAAAATGATTTACCAATCCAGGTAAATCTTAGATTAGATTTAACCAATCAAATATATAATCAAAATCTAGATGAATTAGAAGTCATAGATATAAGTCATCATTTTAATTTGTCTGCTGAAGAAGGGATAAGTCAAATCAATGTAGTTAGATATCCAGGAAATTTAGACTATGTTGCTGAAGTATTGACGTCAAGTGGACGTATATTTTATAGGTATATAAGATATCTATACAAAGATTTTTCTAATGAAGAGAATCAATTTATTGAAGCAGAACCATTAGTAAGTTTGTCTAGTGGAGAAAAAATCATTGATATTTATACGGGACAATTCATATCAATTTACTTATCTAATCACGGAAAAATATATTCTCGAGGGATAAGTGGGAGAAAAGGACAGATATTTAACTCTGGATATGAAGATAAAATAAAAGATATTACAGGCTTATTTAACTTAGAAGATGATGAAAGAATCATAGATTTAAAAATTCAAATGGAGATTTCTGGAATTTCATACTTATTAGTTTTGACTTCTAATGGCAGACTTATTGTATGGGGAGCAGCTGTACCAGGTGACCAAATAAACATGTCCAATTTTGATAATAATCCGATTGATATTACTTCTTTTATATCAAACGAAGATAAGGTTGAAAGAATCTTTTCGGGCGCTCCGGTCGTCTCTCCAGAAACTGGTAGGATTTTTTATACTTTCTTTGTTTCAATTGAAGATGGAGATGTTTTTGCGTGGGGTAGTAATCTAGATGGTCTTTTAGGTGTTGGCGAAACTGAGAATGAAAACGATCCTGCTGAAATACATGAGATTACCAATATAAGTAGCGAGTTAAATTTAGAGGACGGTGAAGTTATTGAGTCTATTTCATATGTAAGTTATTCGATACTAGCCAATACTAATTTTGGCAATATAATCAATTGGGGATTCAATTACTTTCAAATTGGTGCCGGTCAGCGCATTTTGGAGCCTATGGTCATTAATGAATCATTGTATGAAGACGAAGTGGCTGTGGACTTTATTGTAAATGGTCATAATTCTACCATTTTGTTGGTGACCGATAATCAAAATTATCATTTAGAAAATTATTTTTATAACATTAAAAACATTGCTAAAACCTACAATTACTATGAAGCGTACCATAGTGAAGTGTTTACAGATTATAATTATGTTCCTACACCTGGTGTTTTTGATGGTTGGTATACAGATCCTTTTCTTTATAACAAGTTTGGTGGACATGATTATCCGAAAAATTTATACGGTATAGTAAGACTAAGCGAATATGAAAAAATTAGAGAGATCATGTTTTCGCCTGATTATTATAGGTTGGTAGATGGCGAATTGTATGAATTAAAAGAAATAGACGCTGATTATTACAGGCATGACAGAGATAATTTTGTGACTAGAGAAGTGATGAAGCATAATGTAGATCCGGATTATGTAATGAAAGATTGGAATCCAGAGGAATATTATGATAATCAATTAATTGTTTATGAACATGTTCAAGGCGATGAACTGCTTGTTGATGAATTTTTAAATTCTTTATTTGACGATTATGGGCTTTTTGTTTATGATTACGAGGATGGAGAATTAAGCAATCAAGTTATGGCAACGTCATTCTATGAAGTATGGTTGCCTGGAGATGATGCGAATTTTGATGGCCTTGTTGATGAAGAAGACGAGCCATACTATGGTCAGTATATGACTGATGAAGATGGTAATTATATTTATAACAACTTCATTCGTTCATTAATTAGTAGATATGAAAAAGGAAAGGTTATTGAAATTAATTTGATGGTAACAGACTCTGATGGTCGCTCATCATCAATTCAAATCATTTTTGAAATAGTATAATTAATTGTTAAAGGAGACGATATGGATAATATTTTTGATCCGAAAAATTCTTTATGGTTGGAAATAGTTAGAGTAGTTGGTATTTTAATTAATGGACTGATATTAGTGCTCAGTTTTATTGCTTTGATTATGCGGGAGTTAGATATTGCATACTTTTTACTAATTATATTAGTCATAGCTATACTCCATTTAATTCAAATGTTGAGTTTAAATTTGCTTTACAATATCCAACAAATAAGAATAAATTCAGATAAACAAATTATAATTCAAGAAAAAATTTTAGATATGCTTAATGGTAATGAATCAAGTAATGAACAAAGAGAAGGTATAGTAAATAATGATCATGTAGAGAACATAGAGGTAGATACACCCATAGTTGCTGAATCGGATGATTTACCAAGTTCAAATGAAATTAAAAATAGTATTGAAGCTGAGAAGGATTTAGAAGCTGAAGATGAAATTGAGAAAACTAAAGAAGACAATATTATTCAAAGTGAAAAAGAAAACAAAACTTTTGTAAGTCCTATTCACGGTAAAGTATTTATGCCGGATGATGATCAAAAATCATCAGTGAAGATTCCATCAGGTTTTGATTCCATAGGAGAATATGCTTTCAAGAATAATGAAATATTAGAAGAAATATATATACCATTAAGTATAAAGAAAGTATTAATGCAAGCATTTGTTGATTGTATTAATTTGAAAAGAGTATTCTATGAAGGCAGTAAAGAAGACTGGCAAGCCATCAAATTTTCCGGATATAACGAGGAATTGATGGAAGCTGAGATAGTTTTTAATTATTAAGAAAATTAAGTTAGTAAAGGAAAAGATATTGAGAAAAAAGATTCTTACTTTTGAAGAATCTTTTTTCTTTACTTTTTATTTATTTAGGTATATAATTAAATTATAAACAAATGTTTAAATAAAAACAAAAGTTGGTGATATATTGAAATTAAATGACAATGAACAAAAAATATTAGATATATTAAAGAAAGATCCTTTTGTCAATCAACAATATATAGCTGATCAGTTATCTTTATCTAGGTCAGCTGTTGCTAACTTACTTTCAGGTTTGCAAGGAAAAGGTTATATCTTAGGTAAACCATATTTACTTAGGACAGAAGAATATATTACTTGTGTAGGCGGAGCTAATCTAGATTACACCTTTAGATTAGAAGATAAGTTGATTTTAAAAACATCTAATCCTGTGAAGTCAGATATTTCTTATGGGGGTGTGGTAAGAAATATTGGGGAAAATCTAGCAAGATTAAACCATAAAGTATCTTTAATGTCTGTGATCGGGGATGATTCAGCGGGTGAAAACTTATTGGCTGCTATGAGGAATATGATGGAAGTATTTGCGATCGATAAAATCAGTCGTGAAAAGACTGGTGGATATTATTCGATTATCAATCCTAAGGGTGATATGGATATTGGCTTTGCGGATATGTCTATTAATGCTCATATGGATAGGACTTGGATTTTAAATCATAAAAGACACTTGAATTTATCAGATTGGATTATAACTGATACAAATATTACTAAAGATGCTTTAGAAGCTTTGATTGAATTTACAAGAACTGAAGAGAAGAAATTAGCCATTATTGGCGTGTCTGGCCCAAAGATGAAAAATGTGCCAGAGGATTTGAATGGTGTAGAAGTCTTAATATGTAACTTAGATGAAAGTCAGGCTTATTTTAAAACAAGTAGTGATGATTTAAAAGAACTTATCCATGCATGGTTAGATAAGGGTATAAAGAAAGTAGTGATTACTAAGGGTAAAGATGCTTTTGTATATGGTGATAATAAACAAGTATCTTTCCAAAAACCTTTACATATAAAAGAAGAGTTGATTAAAGATGTTACTGGGGCAGGAGATGCTTTTAGTGCTGCCTTGTTACATGCTTTAATTCACGAAGATGATTTTAAAACAGCAATTCAGTATGCTATTACAAACGCGGCTTTAACCATTCAATCTGAATATTCTGTGAATCCAAATTTATCAATAAAATTAATCAAAAAGGAGATTAAAAGAAATGAAGAATTATAAAATGTTTTTAGATATTAAAGAAGAAGTCAAAGAAGCGCTAAAGAATAATTTACCTGTGGTAGCTTTAGAATCAACCATTATCTCTCATGGTATGCCTTATCCTGACAATGTTAAAATGGCGAAGAAAGTTGAAGATATCATTAGAAAAGAAGGTGGAGTACCCGCGACTATTGCTATTATGGATGGGAAAATTAAAATTGGTTTAACAGATGAAGATTTAGAAACCTTAGCCAAAGCTAAAGATGTTATGAAAGTATCAAGAAGAGACTTAGCTGTGGCTGTTTCTAATAAAGTATTAGGAGCTACTACAGTTGCAACAACCATGATATGCGCTGAAATGGCTGAAATTAAATTCTTTGTAACAGGTGGTATTGGTGGTGTTCATAGAGGTTATGAAACTTCTTTGGATGTATCAGCTGACTTAGAAGAATTATCACAAACCAATGTAACAGTTATTTGTGCTGGCGCTAAAGCCATTCTTGATTTACCAAGAACTATGGAATATTTAGAAACAAAAGGTGTTAGTGTTGTTGGCTATCAAACGAAAGTATTGCCTGCTTTCTATACAAGAGAATCAGATATTCAATTAAGACATTATGTAGATTCAGCTAAAGAATTGGCTGAAATAGTCTATACAAAAGATCAATTAAATTTAAAAGGTGGTTTATTAGTTGCCAATCCAATACCAGTAGAAGATTCATTAGATGATTCATACATGAATTCAATTATTGATAAGGCCGTAGAACAATCAGTAAAAGATGGAATCCAAGGAAAAGATGTAACACCTTACTTATTAAAAACTATTGTTGAAAAAACACAAGGCAAATCATTAGCTGCTAATTTAGCCTTAGTTTATAACAATGCATTAGTTGGTGCGAAGATTGCTAAAGAATATTTTAATTTAAAATAATATAATATAAATAAAAAAAATCATATCTTCTCGATATGATTTTTTTATGTCTTATTTATTTAGTACATCAATTAATGTTTTAGCAAAAACAGGTAAATCTTTTGGAGCTCTTGAAGTAATAAAGTTCTTATCAACACATACATCTTCATTGACATAAATCGCACCTGAGTTTTCTATATCTCTTTGTAAGGTATGGAATCCTGTTAATTTTCTTCCTTTTAAGTTACAAGCAGTTATCATTAACCAAGGACCATGACAGATGGCTGCGATTGGTTTGTTTTGTTTGTTCATTGATTTAATAAAGTGGACAGTAGCTTGATTACGTCTCATATAATCAGGTGAGAAACCACCTGGGATGATGACTGCATCATAATCATCAGCTAAAATATCTTGACTTGCATAATCGCTTTCAAGCGGAACTCCAGTTTTACTGGTATAAGTAGTTTTAGCCAAGGTACCAATCAAATCAACTTCAAAACCTTCTTCTTGCATCCGATAATAAGGATACAAGACTTCTTTTGCTTCATATTGGTTTTCTATTAACAAAGCTATTTTTTTCATCTTGATTCCCTCCTTCTTTATACTTTATTATAAAATAAATTATTTTAATTTGCAAAAATTTCATTGTCTAGTCGTTATCTCTTATATCGTATAATGACCAAAATGGATTATTTTGATTAGTTTCTAAAATGTAGGTTTCTATATTATGAAACAAAGAAAGTGGAAGTAATCGCTATTAATTAGTCCTATCTCATTGAGAATTAATTAATTGATGGATGATTTAGATTTAAAATGAATTAACCTTTTATTGTCATTGTTTTTATAGTATTTAAGTAAAAACTTATTAGGTGAAATGTTTTTTGTTAGATAAGATTTTTAATTAGGATTCCCTTTTATTTATTTTTGTGGACAAATAATTCATTATATAAAGAAAAATACTTTCAAAATTGAAAGTATTTTATCGTTTTTAATCTATAAGATAAGCATAAAGATTTAAATTTTCAGTGACAATATAATCTTGATTGACTTGATTTGATAGTTCAAGGTCAAGATACCAAGGACTTAAAGATAGGTTTTCATCAAAATTAAATTCAAGATTACTGTTTTCTATAAACATATGAGTGTGGAATAATTCTATTTTATTTAAGTTCACCATGATTGGTGTCATTTGGTTTTTGCTGTTATTGTTACCTAATTCACCATCTGTGTTTTTTCCAAAAGCATATATACTCCCTTTTTCTGTTATTATATAAGAATTTTGTATACCTAAGTGAATCATATTGATTGAGTCGTCTTCATCTAATGAAATATAAGCATTGATATTTATTGGTTTGTTTTGGGATTCACTTGTATTATTTCCAAGTTCACCATATGTGTTTTGGCCCCAAGTGTAGACTTGATGATTTGATGTTATAAGAGAAGAATGATTACCACCTAATTCAATCTTTTGAATGCTTTCATTTTCATCTAAGGAAATAAAGTCATTAATTTTAAGAGGAATATTAGAATTATCTCCAGATTCATTCCCTAATAAACCTTCACCATTATAACCCCACATATAGAGATTGCCCTTGTTTGTTAATGCACCAGCATGAACAACACCTAATGATATTGATTGAATGACCTCGTCTGTTTGAAGATTAAAAGAAGCACTGATATCTATAGGTAGGGATGAATTATTGTTATTTCCATTACCTAGTTGACCATAATAGTTATCTCCCCAAATGAGTAGCCTATTTTGATTCGTCAATACAGCTGTATTTGTATTAGCGAGTTCAACTTGAATAATGGATTCATTGGCATTCAAATTTAAATATTCTGTCACATCTAAAGGCAATGCTTGATTGCTTGTGGAGTTATTTCCAATTTGTCCCAATTCATTATTACCCCATAAGAATAATCTTCCCTCAGATGTTAAAGCAGAAGAATGAAAAGTACCCATTGCAATTGATTCGATATACTCTCCTGATTCAAGTGAGAATTCATCTGTAATATCTTTAGGGGTGCTTTCTCCAGATGAAGGTCCAAATGTTCCATCTCCAAGTTGGTGATGATCATTGTTACCCCAGGTAAATAGACGATGGTTTGATGATAGGGCCGCAGAATGGATAGCGCCGGCAGAAATTTGAATGATAGTTTCATTATCCACTAGTTCAAAGTATTGACTGATGTCTAAGGGTAGTATTTTTTGATCAAATGTAGAATTTCCTAATTGTCCATAGGTGTTTTGTCCCCATGCAAATACTTTTCCTTGAGATGTTAAGGCTAAACTATGACCCATTCCAGCTTTCACATCAATAATAGCGTCATCAATTTCTAAAAAATTATTATGTGATTCATCATAAGTTTCAGGAAAGATATAATATTTAACTTCATATAGTATTTCTTGACTTGTGATTTCCTGTTCTTGTGTTGTCTCCTGTTCTTCAGATGTAATTTCCTCTGTCGTTGTTTCTTGTGTTGGAGTCTTTGTATTATCTGAACTTTGATTTGTACAAGCCAAACTTAAATAAGACAGTAAAGTTAATAAAATTATAAGTATTATTTTCTTTTTCATGCAACCTCCTATTTTTGTAAACAGTTTAACATTATATATGTTTTTCTTAAAGCAAGTTTAGGATTTTTTACAAAATTGATACTTGTTTAATAAAAATAACAAGCATAAAAAATAAAAATTTAAAGTAATATTGACTGAAAGTCCCTTACAAGTGTATAGTAAAAAATAAGAAATATATTATTTTTAATAGGGAGTTTATATGAAAAAATTCAAAGAAAAACTATCTTATCATTTTGATCAATTTCTATCAAAGGGTACTGTATCCTTGGTTTTATCTCTTTTCCTTATCTTGTTTTTAATTGTTCTAGGCATAGGTCTTTTACTTTATCTAGTTTTTCCAGATAGTCGCTTTTCAACAATGATCTGGACAAGTTTTATGCAAACCCTAGATCCAGGGAATCTGAGTGGTGAAAGTGGTAAGCCTTTCTATATGATAATGATGACTTTAGCAACCATAGTAGGAATCTTTATTACTTCTTTATTTATTTCCTTTATTTTAAATGGTTTTCAAAATAAACTTGAATCTCTAAGTAAGGGTCGTTCTAAGGTTATAGAAAGTAATCATACCCTCATATTAGGCTGGGATAACAATATTTATGTTGTTTTAAAAGAACTTATTGAAGCCAATAAATCACAAAGAAAAGCTGTCATTGTCATATTATCTGATAAGGATTCATTTCAAATGAATCAAGATATTAAAGATAATATTATTAACACTTTTAATTCTAAGTTGATTTGTCGATCTGGATCTATCTATAAAAAGGAAGATCTTGATATGTGTAATATCAAAGATGCAAAATCAGTTATTATTCTAGAAAATGATATGAATACTATTAAATCCTTATTGGTGATAAGTAATACTGAATTCTTCATCAAAGGTCATGGACATATATCTGCTTTAATGTATGATGAAAAAAATATAGATGTTGCTAAAAGCATAGGTAAAGATAAGTTAGAAGTCATCTACTTAAAATCAGCCATTACAAGAATTATGACGCAAACATGCCTACAAGCAGGTTTGTCTTCTGTCTATAATGAGTTGTTAGAATTCGAAGGAGATGAAATCTATTTCTATCAAACCAATGATTTACATGGAGTACTATTCAAAGATGCTATTTTAAGGTTTGATAACGCAATCTTAATAGGTATTGTTAGAAATAATGTGACTATGGTTAGACCTAATATGGATACAATCATTAATAAAGATGACCAATTGATACTGATCGTAGAAGATGAAGATAAAGCTATCTTAAATGACGGTCTTATCCAAGTAAATCAATCAGTAATTGTACAAGCAGATCATGCATCAAGTCTAAGAAGAGAATATATTTCTATTATTGGTTATAATCAAAAAATTCATGATATCATCCAAGAATTAAATAATTATTTAGATAAAGGATCAAAGATAAGAATTTTAGTGAATTCAAAAGACCATGTCAATATTTTAGAGAAATTAGAAGGTGATTTTAGTAAAATTGAAATTGAAATAGTCCTTGGACAAACTTATTCTAGAAAAGTCTTAGATGATTTTATAAAACCGACTTGTAAATATGTCATGATATTCGCTAATGATAATGTAGATTTTAATGACCAAGATTCTCAAACACTATTGACACTTCTTCATCTTAGAGATATTGAAGAAAAGCGAGGTAATAATTTAGATATTATTACAGAAATTACAGATGTAAGAAATACAGAAATCGTTGATTTAGCTAAGGTTGATGATTTTATTGTGAGTGAGTTAATCGCTAATAAAATGTTAGCGCAAATATCTGAAAATAGACATTTAACAGCAATTTTCGATGATTTGATGTCTTCAGAAGGTTCTGAAATATATTTAAAAGCAATCGAAAACTATATTCAAATTGATCAAGCAAGTGATTTTTATACATTATCTTTATCAGCATCTTTAAAAAATGAAATTGCAATCGGTTATAAACTTAAAAATGAAAATCATTTGCCTATAGTTATCTTGAATCCAAATAAGAATCAACCAATTCAATTTACTCCTGGAGATATGTTAATTGTTATCTCTGAGGATTAATCAAATTTGTTTCTAATAAGTATTGAAAATTATAGATAAAAGTATTATTATATGACTAAGATAATTGCTAAGAAAGGATACGTTTTATGGCTATAATTGACAAGATAAAAAATCTATTTAAAAAAGATATTAAAGATAATCTAGATTTAATATCAGTAGACTCTGTTAAAAGTAAGTTTGAACATGAGGATTACATGGGTGCGGCTAAGGATTTAAAAATTTTATTAGAAAAGTATGGCCGCAGAAAAAGAAAGAACCACAGGTATAAGGGAAGAGAATTTGTATATTTTATTTTAAGCAACAAACATAAAGACTTAAAGAATGTCGGATATACTCATTGGGAAAATATCAATCAGTTTATTCGATTAAACCAAGAAAAAGTTTACCCATATCATAAAAATAATTTACAAAGCGCCATAGATTTCTTTTTAAAAGAAGTCAAGGGCTTATATGAAATTAAAGTAATGGCTGAATAAAAAAGATAAATCTTCTATGATTAGGAGATTTTTTCTTTTTATTATGATATTTGGAGATAATCTATTATAATTAGGTTAAAGACTAAGGTTTGGTGATGATATGAAGAAAGTAATCCTGTTAATATTGGGTATATTACTTATCTTATTTGCTTGTGTGAATCATGAAGAGGATAATGTTTATACAGAAAATAATATATCGATGGTTGCTCGAACACAAAATAAGGATTATCAAATTTACAATAACGGTAAATTTGAAAATGTTTTTTTAACAGGTGTTAATATGGGAGCGGCACTTCCAGGAGCCTTTCCTGGGCAAATGGCCATACCAAAATCAATGTATTTAGAATGGTTTCATATGATCCATGATATGAATGCTAAAGTCATAAGAGTATATACTACGCAAATGCCTCATTTCTACGAGGCTTTATATGAGTTTAATCAAAGTGTAGATCAACCCTTATATTTAATGCATGGCCTATGGGTAAACGAAGATGATATTAGGCAAATTAATGATCCTTATGCGGATAATGGATATATATTAAATAATTTTATACAAGATGGTAAAGATTTAATTGATATACTTCATGGTAATAAGTTTTTAGAAGAAAAACCTGGTTTTGCTTCAGGAGAATATAAAACTAATATATCTCAATATGTTATCGGTTGGATTCTCGGTATAGAATGGGATCCTAATTTTGTAATAAACACAAATCAGGAGAATAGTGGTTTAGAAGCATATAGAGGTAAGTATCTTTATTCAACAGTGGATGCGTCGCCATTTGAAATTTTTCTTGCAGAAGTTGGAGATCAACTCATCGAATATGAAGTTGATAATTATCAATTTATGAGACCTTTAAGCTTTGTTAATTGGCCAACCACTGATCATTTAACACATCCAAATGAACCTGATCTAAAAGAAGATTCTGTATCTGTTAATATGAATCATATAAAAGGAAGCGATGAATTCATATCGGGATTCTTTGCATCTTTTCATATATATCCTTATTATCCTGAATTTATTAATTATAGTCTTGACTATCGTGATTATATAGATCACAGGGGTCAAGTGAATACTTATCAAGCTTATTTAAAGGATTTATTATCACATTTGGATATGCCGGTGATCGTGGCTGAGTTTGGTGTGCCTGCATCTAGAGGAAAGACTCATGAAGATGTAAACAGAGGATTTAATCAAGGGTATTTAAGTGAAGAAAGTCAAGGTCTTATGAATGTTATGATGTTAGAAGATATCTATTTAAGCGATTATGCAGGAGCTTTAGTCTTTACTTGGCAGGATGAGTGGTTTAAAAGAACTTGGAATTCCATGGATTTTGATTTAGCACACCGTAGACCTTACTGGTCAAATGTCCAAACCAATGAACAACATTTTGGATTATTGGCTTTTGAACCTGGTGAAAATGAAAGAATTAGATATGTCGATGGCGATTTAAGTGATTGGCAAGGTGAAATTCCTATTTATAGCGATAATACATTAGAATTGTATACCGCATTTGATGCTAGATATATGTATATAATGATTGACTCAAAAGAAGATTTATTGACGAATACTTTGTTGATACCTATGATGACAAGTCCTAATCAAGGTAATAATTTTATAAAAGGTACAGATATTTCCTTTTCTAAACCGATTGATTTTTATATTTTAATTAATGGTCAAAATCAAGCTGAAATATTTGTGGATGCTTATTATGATCCGTTTTATTACTTGTATCATGAAGAATTAAATATGCTTGAAAAGAATCCAGAATATAGGGAAAAAAACACAGGGGTTTTTAACTCTATCTATCAAGCTTTATCAGCTTCATTGTTTTTACCTGAAGAGAATACTCAAATTGATTTTTTAAAGCATAACACAGGTAGATTGACTCACGGAAATGCCAATCCAAATTCTGCTGATTATAATTCTTTAGCTGATTATTATATGGATAATCATAGTATTGAAATTAAAATACCTTGGTTATTACTGAATATATCAGATCCATCGACAAAGATGAGATTGGCTGATTTTTATGAGAATGATTGGTTTGTTTCTGAAAAAATTGATCAAATCTATATTGGAGCTACAATAGTAAATAGTGAAATTAATCAAGAAGTATCTCTGGTTTCAACGACTTGGGATGCTTGGGAATATCCTCTTTACCATACAAGATTAAAAGAATCATATTATATATTACAAGAAGCTTTCGAAGAATATTTGGATAAGGAGTAACTCATGAATTATAAAGCTAATTCTATTGATGAATATTTAGATTCTATTCCTCAAGATAGAAAAGAAGTTATGATTAAATTAAGAAATATTTTTTCAGAGAGTCTACCGCAAGGTTTTTCTGAGTCCTTTCAATATAATATGATTACTTATGTGGTCCCCTTTCATATATACCCAAATGGCTACCATGTTGATTCAAATACTCCCTTGCCCTTTATAAGCCTCGCCTCTCAAAAAAATCATATAGCTATATATCATTTAGCCTTATATATGAAAAAAGACTTATTATATTGGTTTACAAAAGCTTATCAAGATTTAAATATAAATAAATTGGATATGGGTAAATCTTGTATTCGCTTTAAAAATATAAATAAAATTCCTTTTGATCTAATCAAGGAATTGGCTAAAAAAATATCTGTAGAAGAATATATTAAAATTTATGAAGAAAGTAGAATAAGGTAAATATGAAATATACAAGTAGAATCATGATTAATAAAAATATTAAAGAAGTATTTAATACTTATATTGACTACCAACAAATGCCTTTTTGGCAAGAATCTTTAAAAAGAATCGAACATGATGGACCCATCCATAAGGAAGAAACAGTCTCTAAATTAATATTTGAATTTAATAATCAAGAAATGATCATGACAGAAACTATAGAAAAAATAAAATCACCAAATATATTTACAGCAATTTATCAAGTGCCTGGTGCTTGGAATAAGTGTGTTAATCTATTTAAAGAAATCAATGGTGTGACTGAATGGACCATGGAATCAGAATTTATTTTTGATGAAGATAATGATATACCTATTTCTGCCTTTGAAAATAAGACTTTAACAGCCATGAAAATTTTTAAAGACTATATAGAAAATAAATAAGATAACTATATAATTTAATCTTTTATAAGAAAACGCTTGTTTTTTTACTGTAATCAAGAGAAAATGATTGCGTTTTTCTATATTTATGTTACACTTAATAGTCTTTAGAAAAAAGGGAGAAATAAATGAACTATAAAAACAAATTAATTGAACAAGCATTAACACAAATGGGCTTTGAAGAATTTACTGAAATTCAAGCCAAAGCCATGCCATTGATTGAAGAAGGAAAAGATATTATTGGTCATTCGCAAACAGGAACTGGTAAAACAGCTGCTTTTGCATTACCATTATTAGATCGTATTGATTATGAAAACCAAAACATTCAATCAATTATTATTTGTCCAACAAGAGAACTTGCTGTACAAGTAAAATCAGAAATAGATTCTATGGGGCAATACTTACCGAAGTTAAAAACTGTAGCGATTTATGGTGGTGAAGCCATTACCATTCAAATCAAAAGTTTAAAATATAAGCCACAAGTGATTATTGGAACACCAGGAAGAATTATTGATTTAATGAAAAGAAAACTCATTAAATTACATGATATTTCTTATCTTGTCTTAGATGAAGCAGATGAAATGTTAAAAATGGGATTTATTGAAGACATTGAAACCATTTTAGAACAAACGAATCCAGAAAGACAAACGGTTATGTTCTCTGCGACAATGCCTAAAAGAATCATCGATATTACGAAGAAATACATGAACAATCCAGAACTAGTTTCAGTTGTGACTGGTGAAGAACCTAATGAAGATATTACTCAATATTATTATTTAATTCAAGACAAACATAAAATTGAAGGTATCACAAGATTATTACATGTATACAACCCAAATTTAACCTTAGTTTTTTGTAATACCAAACGTAAAGTAGATGATGTTACTAGAGAATTATCAAAAAAAGGTTATAATGTTAATAAAATCCATGGGGATTTAAAACAAACCAACCGACTTCAAGTCTTAGATTCATTTCATAATGGAGAACTAGATATCTTAGTAGCCACTGATGTTGCTGCTAGGGGCTTGGATATTAAAAACGTTGAAGTTGTTATTAACTATGATGTGCCTGAAAAAGCAGAATATTATGTTCATCGTATTGGTCGAACTGGTCGTATTGGTAATAAGGGTTATTCATTCACCTTGGTTTCTAAACGTGAAATGTCAAGAATTGATATAATTCAAAATTTCACTAAAACGAAGATTAAGAAAAGAAAAATACCGACACCTGATACAGTACTAAAAATTAAACAAGAACATCAAATTTATGATATTGAACAAATCATTGAACATATTAATTTAAGTCCATATTTAGATACAGCGACTTTATTATTAGAATCAAAAGAACCTGTTGAGATTATTTCAGCCTTATTACATAAGATTGATAAAAATCAAGTCACTGAAAAAGTAGAAGGTGATATCAACGAAGACTTTACTTCTAAAGGTAATTCTAGATCTCAATCAAGAACTTCATCAAGATCAAGTAATCCAAGAGTTAAGGGAGATAGTCAAAGATACCATTTAAATGTTGGTAGTGAATCTGGATTAACACCTAAACAATTGGTTAACTTTATCATAAAGAAAACCAAGTTAAGTAACTTTGATATCAATGATGTATCAGTAAGTAAACAAGCATCTTTCTTTAATGTTCCTTCAAGACACCATGACATGGTTATGTCTGCATTAGCGAACATAAACTTAAGTGGTATCAATACTTCAGTACAAATGGCTAAGCCTACAAAAAGAAGATACTAATCAATGAACGTTACCGAAAAGGTAACGTTTTTTTTCTAATCTATGCTATAATCTTTTTGGTAGGTGAATAAGTATGAACAGGATAAATGCAATGTATCAAGATTTTTTACTGATAAGAAGAAAGAAAATTATCAAGGTAGTGACTTATATTATGATACCAATAATTGTCTTTGCTTTAATCATGCTGTATTTTATATTAGAAGAACCTAGACAAGTTTATAAAACACTTTTTTATATTTCCTTAGGACTTATTGGAACCGGATTATTAAATATAGCCTTATCATTCTTAATATTAACTGATAAACCTATGTATAATATCGTCATAAATGAAATTATAAAAGATGTGAATATGAATGAACAAAGATTTCTTGAATATGAGCCCTTCATCAAAGAAAAAGAAATATTTAATTTAAGTGGTTTATATCCAAGAAGTGCCAGTAAGTCAACTAAATTTAAATTGACTATGAATACAGATCATCATAGTCAAGTTCAATTGTTTTTTACAGAAATATTTACCCAATCCAATAACTCAAGGGTTGTCTATTTTAAGGGTTTATATATGGTTTTTGATACACTTAATCAAGATATCTTTCAGATTAGAAGAAAAGGAAAACCAAGACATAAAGAAATCAAATTAATCAAAGAAGAAAGAGAAGATAAGTTAAAGTTTTACACACAAGGTAAACCTATTAAAGAAACTTATTTGTTATTATTTGAGTCTTTAGAGAATCAATATGGTAAAGTTGATATTGCTGGTGCTAAAGATCAAATCCATGTGGCTTTATCTAATTTTATGAAGATTTCTATCGAAAAAGAAATCAATGATTCAGTCTATAAAAAATATTATGATATGATTTTATCATTAATTAAACTGACAGATGAAATTAGTGAAAAAATAGCTTATTAAAGGATGATTAATCTATGAAAAAATATAAGATTGCTTATGTTTGTGTTCACAACTCTTGCCGTTCACAAATGGCTGAAGCCATTACTAAAGCATTTTATTTAGATTTTTTTGAAGCTTATAGTGGTGGTACAGAAACAAAACCTCAGATTAACCAAGATGCTGTAAGAATCATAAAAGATATGATTCAGGTAGATATGAATCAAAGTCAACGTTCTAAATTGATTGATGAGTTGCCTGAAGTTGATATATTAATTACCATGGGATGCAATGTGGAGTGTCCATATCTCCCTTGTAAACATAGGGAAAATTGGGGATTGGATGATCCAACAGGTAAGCCTGATGAAGAATTCATCAAAACAGCTGAAATCATTAAAGAAGAGATTGAATCTTTAAAAACAAGAATTTTGAAAGAAGGATTTCCTTTTCAAGAAAAAATAGAATTCCATATCTGATTTATAAGCCCATCTTTTAATGATGGGTTTTTATTTAGAAAGTAAGTTGTTTATCAAGTTAAATAATGATAAAATATTGGAAGATTAGGAGAATACATTGTTAAAGACACTTAAAGAATATTTAATCAAACATCCTTATATTTTCTATAGTTTAGTGTTTATATTGATATTCACTTTAGGACAAATACCTTTCCAGATAAAAGATGGTTCTTTTTCTTTGAAAGGTTTTTTCTCAGAACCTTCTTTATTTTTCGATGCTTTAAAACAACACATGTTATTTTTATATGACTTTGTTTCAAAAATAAAAGGATTTTTGTTTGCTGGTGAAAGTTTTCCTGTATATTCATATGATATAGGTTTTGGTGGAGACTTTCTTTATTCTTATGCATTTTATTCTATTTTTGATCCTTTAACTATCATTGCTTATATCATACCGATTAAATATATAGGTTTATCATATTTTCTTATGATGGTGATTAGGCTTTATTTATCGGGTTTATTTATGATGATACTAGGAAAAACTTTGGGTATACAAAAACCAACATCATTAATCATTATTGGCTTAGTCTATGCTTTTTCATTTCCAATGATGTATTCGGTATATAGACATGCTTTCTTCATTAACGGTCCTATGTATTTACCCTTGTTAATGATTGGGGCTGAAAGAATTATTCATAAGAAAAGCCCTTTATTATTTATAGTATCCGTATTTTTAGCTGCCATTAGTCAGTTTTACTTCTTTGTATATATTCTTGTTGGTTTTTCAGTCTATTGGATTTTTAGAATTTATGGAAAACATGAATCCAAAAATCATATACTCTTCTTAAAAGTTATCATATATGGTTTTATTGGGGTTTTAATGGCTGCTTTTGTTTTGTTGCCTACTTTTATTCAACTCGTAGAAGGCTCAAGAAGTGCATCTAAGGGTTTTGATGTCTTCAATTTCTATGAATTACATACTATTATTCGATCTCATTTGATACCTTTAAGAGGGGTTAAGTATAGTATTGGTATAGGTAACATAATCTTGTTACTGACTGGATTTATGTTTTTTTATCATAAAGACAGTAAATATCCATTTATTAAATGGTCTTTTATTATCTTTTTAATCTTAAGCATTTCTTCATCTTTTGGTTTTTTATTAAATGGTTTCACTTATACCAACCAACGATGGTTATTTATCATTATGGTTCCTTTGGTTTTAGGCTTTGGTTTTATCATTGATGAAGCTATTCTTATAGAAAAATCAACCAAACAAAAAGCTATAAGTGCTGTATTGACTATCTTAATGCTTACATTATTTTTAATCCTAACAACCATTGAATTTAAATCACCTGTCATGAATATTTTTTATTTTGTTATCTTATTTTTTGTTTTTGTATTTTTGACAACTTATCTATGTCAAGATAAGTTTACTCAAAGAATAGCTTTAATTGTTAATGTTAAAAACTTAAAGTATTTGGTTCTAATATTTATGGTTTATACAGTTTTTCATTATGGTTTTTATTACGCGAAAATGAATACACCAAAGGATGGTTTTAATGATTATTATCCTAATGTAGAGTTGTTTGAAGACTATTTTCCTAAAGATTCATTCTATCGCGTTGAACAACAAATGTATGATGGAGGATTCGATAAATACAGTAATGATTCCTTAAGATACAATTACTATTCTACCCATCTATATAATTCTATGGCTAATGGCTATATTGGGGAATATATCAATGCTTTAGAGATTATAAATTTAAATGGGACAACAGGTTATAATGGATTAGAAAGAAGATCTCTTTTGATGTCAGTGAATCAAGTGAAGTATGTATTAATCAGAGAATCTGAAAAAACTTTACCACCTTATGGATTTATTTTAGTTGATACTTTATCTGTACCTCAATATTCAAATGAAAGCATGGCCATCTTAGGTAAAGATTTCCTTAGAGAACGAGGACAAGTTGTTTATGAGGATTTATATGTATATGAAAACCAGTATTTTGTAGATTTTGCTTATATGCTTTATGATACTTATAATTTAGATGATTTTAATGGGTTAGATTATTTAAGTAAACAGGAAGTTTTACTTGATTATGTAGTTTTAGAAAATGGTCAAAATCAAAACAGTAGTCATCAAGTAGACTTTGTAGAAGTCCTTGATTTTGCGATTATTGATCAAGAAAAATATACATTCACAGTTCCTGAAATTCAAAATCAAGAAGTCTACCTTTATATTGAGGCGATAATCAAAGATGATCATGATGAAGTCTATGAAATTGTTTTTGAAACAAAGGATGTTAGATTAAGAGATACTTCAAGCCCCTATGGGACAAACACTTATAAGGAAAATAAAACTCATCTAGTCAATTTAGGCTATTATGAGAATCAAGAAAATTTAGAAGTAAATATATATTTTGACCCAGGAACTTATTATATAGTAAATATCTCTTATGCCTTATTGGATATGGACAATATTGATCAAAAATTACTTAATTTAAACCAAGAGACTTTAGATGATATAGAATTCAATAATCAGGGTTTTACAGGGAATATAACTGCTAAAGATGATGGTTATTTGATGGTTTCATTACCTTATTCTAAAGCTTTCAAAGCTTATGTGGATGATAAAGAAGTTGATATTCATAGAGCTAACATTGGTTTTATGTCTATTGAGATTCCCAAGGGTAATCATCAAATTGAGTTTGTCTATCAAACGAGAGGCTTAACTTTAGGCTTAATTTTATCTTTATCAGGTTTTATTTTGTTGATTGGAACAATTATTATTGATTATAAGATAAGTAAAAAAGAAAATATCTAAAAAATATTTTCTTTTTTTTTAGTCTTGTAGAAAAAGATATGATAGAAATGTTAAAATGATATTTAATAAAGGAGATTGTATGAGTTTAAAGTTAAAAGAAATGTCTAAGGAAGAACTATGGCATTTATTTCCTATCATTTTAAAAGAACACAATCCTGACTATAAAAATTGGTATGAAGAAGAAAAGAAAAAGCTTATTTCCATGATTGGTAAAGATAAAATTCAAAGAATCAATCACATAGGATCAACATCAGTGCATGGTTTAATAGCTAAACCAACCATTGATATTTTAATTGAAGTAGAAAATGAACAAGTCATTCATGACATTAAAGAAATATTGAACTCTGATGAATATATTTGTCTTGAACAAAAGGATGTATACAAAAATCCTGCTATTTTTTGTATGAAGGGCTATAGTGAGAATGGTTTTGCGGAAAAGGTTTACCATATTCATATTAAAATTATAAATAATCATAAGGAATTATATTTTAGAGATTATTTGCAAAGTCATCCTGAAGTAGCTAATAAATATGGTGACTTAAAGATTCAATTATTGAAGAAATATAAACACCATCGAGATAATTATACGGACAATAAGACTGAATTTGTTCAATATTATACATCCATAGCTCGTAGTATTTATCCAAACAGGTATAAACCAAAGAAGTAATTTTCTTTGGTTTATATTATTTTTACTCAATTATTTATTTTTTATATGAAGATTATGCTAAATATGAAAAAAATTTGTTTTTCTTATAGAAAAATATGTAGTTTTTCATTTAATTAAGATAAAATATAGATATAAAGATAGAATTTATCTTTAAGAGGGGGTTTTATGTTATGAAAAAGATTTTATTAATGATTTCTTTATCACTTATAGCTTTATTCTTAATAGCTTGTGATGGAACTGGAATTACGACAGACAATTTAACATTACCTAATATCACAACAGGAACTCAGCTGCCGACAACTGAGGATATCTCCGATGAGCCAGCAACTGAAATTCCAACAACAAGTGAGCATCCAACTCAAGAACCAACAACTTATGAAAGTTCTACTGGAGAACCAACCTCAGTTCACACAGAAGAGGATACAGTGGTTCCTACAAATGAGCCTACCAATGATTCAACATTAAGTGGGCAATTAGATGTTGTGACTGGCTTAAACATCAACCAATCAACTAAAGTCCTATCTTGGATAGGTGTCCAAGGGGCTATTGGCTATGATATTTATGTTGATGGTGAGTTTTTTATTCATGTATCAACAACATCTTATGATTTTTCATCTATGACTGCAGATTCGATCTTATTTTCAATTGTTGCTAAAGCACCTAGTGGCTTAAGCGATTCTGCTATGTCTTCAACCATTGCTTATATGGGTGATAAGGCATCACAAATACAAGCAATGATTCTTGTCTTGAATTCAAGTCCGATGGATTTCCATGATTCGGAAGCTTTTGCTACTGAACTTGTAAGTAAGGGTATGACAGCGGATGATATGGATGAAATGATGACTCAAATAATGTCTTTGGAACAAATATCATTTGATGATTTTAATGATTTCTTTGCTTTTATCGATGGCATTATTGAATCCATGGATAGATATATGATAGAAGCATTTTTATCAGCCCTTATTAAAGTAGAATTACCAGTCTTATTGCAAGAACAATTAGACTATTATATGGAGTTACATGGTCAAGAATATTATTACGATGAATATTATGATAAAAGTCTCGTTTATGATTATTCTGAAGACATTCATATGATAGAATCATTATTGCTTTTCTTGGAAAGTCATTCTGATCAATCAGTTCAAACGATAATGGTTTTTATTGATTATTTGATGGCTGTTGAAGCATCAATCAATCAAGATATGATTACTGATTTAGAAGATATCATCATGACTGGACCTTTTGAAGAATTATCAATCATGTTAATTGTATCTTTAAAGAATGAGTTAGTTAATGATTTGATTATTAATTTACCAACATTAGAAGAAATGGTCTTAGTTAACACGACAATGATGGCCTTCATTGATGTTTTGAGTGAAGGTGAAATTGATTTATCAATGATTTCTGTTGTTGATCAAGCCCAACAAGAACTAATGATTTTAGAGTTAGTGTTTAACTTCCTTTTAGAAATAGACCAAGACTATATTAGAGCTTTTGCTCAAGCAGCTATGGGCGCGAATATATTAGATGCAAAAGAATTTATTAAGCAAAACTTTTATGCATTTGATAGGTTTATGAATAATAACCAAATCTTATTAGATAGTTTAGATGCATCAATGTCTAGTGACTTGCTAGAAGAAATTTTTATTGAAATGATCTTTATACCTCTTATGATTGAAGAATATTATTCTTATACTTATGACAGGGAATACGACCCAGAAGTTGAAGAAGAAATAGCTTTATTGGTGAGAGAATACATTGATTTTTCAGATATATTATTATTTGGTGATTCATTAAAAGATTCAATGGAATTGATATTTGATACACTAATAGAAAATGATTTAGCCATAGTGGATGATTTCATTGAGCTCATGATGTTAGAACAAGGTGGGTCTAATGTTGTGGCCCATAATGATGATTTTGATGATATTAATTTCTACATCAATGTACTATTAGAAGCTGGTAATTATGACTTAGTGGTTAGGGGATATGATGATATTGACCATGGTGAGATCGTTATTTATGTTTATGCAGGTGGATATTTACTGAATGAAGATCCTGTATACTTAAATCAAGGACAAGAACTTGTGATTCCATTAACATTAACTTCTAAAATGAATGTTGAATTTTATACATCAGGTGAGGTTGATACAGTCGGAACGATTATCAGTACTGATTCACAAGTTAGAACACGCGCACAAATACAAGCTTCTTTAATCAATGGAATCATTGACCTAGTGAATCCTGTCATTCAAAATGTAACTATAGAAGAATATCAAGCCTTAATTGATATTATTTTTGCTAATGTTTACTTACAAATGGAAATTGTGTCTTTAACAGGTAATGATTTTACTGATTATATGAGGACTGCTCAATTTGTTGAAATGGCGATTAGAAATACCATGGAAAATCAAATCAATATCATACAAAATACGATTAATGTATTAGATGACACTACTTTTATTGATGATTTAATGTCAATGTATGATACTTATTTTGAAGACGAATTGGGCTATTATGGCTTAGCTATTATTTATGCGAATTTAGTAGATGATGTATATAGTGCTAATCAAGTTGATATAGATGTGCTTATAGAGGAATTTATTACAACGATTTCAGATCCTGAAATGATGTTATTATTAATGTTAAATGAAGATGATATTTTGAATATTGAAAACGTAATTAATTCATACATTAATGATTTAACAACCCAAGCAAAGCTTATTAAGGATTATGATTATCAACTTATAACGGAAACACAAATGTTAGACGTTGAAGAATTTATTCTAACATTAGAAGAATTGGGTATTTATATTGAGATTCCTAGTCAAGTAAAGGGTTATGAACCTGGTGTAGTACTTTCTGAGATTGAAATCTTTGTGCCGTATGAGGTTCAAGATTTTTATCAAATGATAGCATATGATTATATTGAGGCCTACAACAATGATCCGCAAAACCAATACTTATATCCGCATGATATTTATGTCTATGGTGTTGATAATTATGAACTTATAGATAAGGAATATTATAGTGAAGGTGGTCCTGATATTTTCGCTATTCCACAACCTTTGTTGGGAGGAATGGTTGCTGAAATGGATTTAATTAGTCCAATTCAATCTCAAGAGTTAATTGACTACATGCTTAATTTCCTTGATGATGATTTGGTTGAAGATACTCTTTATGATGGGGAATTTTATGGTGTACCTTATTCAATGGAATCATTATTCTTGTTTTATGATAAGAGATTATTATCAGAAGAAGATGTTTTAAGTTGGGAAGGTATTTGGGCAAAATCACAAACATTAGGTGTCAATGCTTCTGCCATAACTTCTCCTGATAATTATAATAACTCATTCTTAATATTAGCTTCATATTTAGATAGTGGTCAAATGCCAGTGACCTTATTCCAAGATGGTATCAATACCAATACTGATTTTGTTAATGATGCATCCATTTCAGTAATGAAATGGGGTCAAAGAATCTTCTCTGATACTTATGGAATACAAAATTTTAGTCCTTCTGAAGCTATAAATAAAATGCAAAATCAAGAACTTTTGTCTTTTATAGGTGGACCTTGGCATATGAATGATGTATATGCAACGATGGGCGAAAATCTTGGTATTGCTGTTTTACCGACATTCATATTAACTGAAGAAGATGTTTATGGTTCAGTTCAAGTAGGTACTCAAATGAAGTCTGGTGCCTTTACTGATGGAAAAGTCTTTGTTAAAAATCAATACTCATATGAATCTGAGTACTTAGATGATTTATTAGCTTATTTTGTTTCTTATGAAGTTCAAGAGTTTGCGGTTGCTTATGATAATATAGCGCCTACATATAAGTATGCAAATGAAGAATTTTATTCATTAAGTCATGATGATATTTGGGTTCAAATGCTTAGAACCCAAGTGGACATGTTAAAACAAGGCATTCCTCAACCATTTAAGAGCAAAGAAACAAATATTTCTTTATATTATAATAGTGGTACTGATGATATTTTGTTCTTCTTATTATCTTTAGACCATATCGTAAATACAGATGAACTTATCGTTGAAAACATGCAAGATATGGAAGATATATGGACCAGTCATGAAACATCAAATGATCTAGATGGTTTCTATATTACCGGTAATTTTGCAGGGTGGTCTGATAGTTTTTCAAATCCTGATTATCAAATGATACCTACGGCGTCTGATAATCCTCTCTTTGTTGGAATGAATCCAAAAATTCAAACTGCTAGTGAAATTTATATCATTGATGTAATGATTCCTAGTGAAGATGCTGGTTGGTCAGAGTTTTATAACATCGGAGGTACATCTTATGAGTTTAATGGTAATTTAACTGTCAAATTTGCTTATGTGCAAGATTATGACGGTATCATGGTTCCTAATTATTGGGCTCCATCACCAGAAAGTGGAGTGGTCTATAATTTAACTCCAGAAACCTTATATATACCTGATTATGTTGATGACTATGGTAATCCTGGTGGAGACTGGAATTCAAACCCTGTTGTTTTTGAACCGGGAAGATATATTATGGTTGTGGCAGTCATTGATGGTGAATTATGGTTTGGGGCTGTTGAAAAAGAAGTTAGTCAACCAGTAGAAGGGGCTATTGTTATAGGAAATACAGTTCCAACCACAGGTACTTTTGCTATGGTTGGTTTACCATTCAATCAAGGACTTTTAGCAGTTATTGACTACTATAATACACATCTTACTGGTGATGAATTACCTATCGTATTTTCACATTATGATGATCAGTTCGACCCTGAATTGGCTTTAAATTATTTAGACAATTTACGAACAATTGATGATGTTTTTGCAGTTGTAGGTCTTTTAGGAACTCCAACAGTCAATTATACTTATCAATTCTTTTTAGAAAACAATATACCTTTGATTTTCCCATTGAGTCCTAGTGATCAAATATACAATGAATATTCTATGAATAACCCAATTATTCCTGTTCAACCAATCACTTATACTGAAGGAAGGTTTATGGCTTTAAGGGCTTTAACAACATCCATTTATGGACTTAATCAAGACCAAGCTTTTCCTAGCGATGGTAAAATAGTAATTATGTTTTCAGAAGACGAAAACACTGGTTTACCTACCATGTTTGGTATCGCTGACCAATTAGATCAATTGGGCTTTAATTGGGATAATGTATATTTCTTACCAGTCAATAGTGAGAATGTAGAAACTCAATTATCTACAATTGAGTCATTTAATCCTGATGTGATTTTAACTGGTCTAGACTATCAAACATTTATTGATGCGATGATGGCTATGGATGATCTAGGAATTTCTATTCCAGTATTTGCTTCTTCAGCCAATACGAATTCTTACTTTATGGGCCTTAATTATTCTCCACAAAGACCTATCTATAACAATGCATGGATAAATATAGATATAACATCAAATGAATATTTAGAATATGTTCAAATGATTAATAGTGCCACTATTTTTGATGAAGCCACAAAACAATCTTTATTAGGAAATCCATATAGTATTTATGGTTATATAGCAGGATTAACACTTATTGAAGGTTTGTATCGAGTTCAAGATAATAATTTGGATATAACAGTCGAGAATTATATAGCTATGATGGAATCAATGCCTATAAATATCCCTATGGCTGGTGACTTAGATTTATCTAATGGTAGTCGAATTGGTGCTAATTCAATGTCATTGATACAATATAAGGTTGGTGATAATCCAAATACTGTTGAAATAGAAACAGATGCTATTTATTGGGTTTTAATTGAAGATTATGTAGATATTTATGATTTACAAGCTGAATTAATTGAATAATTATTATTGTATAAAAAAGCCAAAGAGTTTTTATAAATTCTTTGGCTTTTCTTGTAAAGAAAATTCGTAAATGCTATAATTTGTATACAATCGGAGGATTTATGAAAGAAAACAAGGCCTTTTTAAACCAACAAGTTATGACCTATCTTGGAAATAAAAGAAAACTACTATTTGCCATTGAAAAAGAAATAATCAAGATAAAAAACGAACTCAATCAAGAAAAACTTTCTATGGTTGATTTGTTTTCAGGAACAGGCATTGTTTCTAGAATGTTTAAACAACATGCTCATAGTCTGATTGTCAATGATTTAGAACTTTATAGTAAAATTACTAACCAATGTTATTTAAGTAATTATAGTGAATTTCAAGAAGAAGAGTATTTAAAGTATTATAAACAAATTAAAGATAAAGAAAAAAATCATCGAACAAAGGGTCTTATTTCTAAAGAATATGCGCCTAAGGAAGATCTTGCCATCAAAATAGGTGAAAGAGTGTTTTATACATCTAAGAACGCTGAAACGATTGACACCCTTAGAAAAGCCATTGATGATGTTCCTAAAAATTATCAAAAGTATTTTTTAGGACCTTTAATTTATGCAGCTTCTGTACATAATAATACTGGGGGTATTTTTAAAGGTTTTTATAAGGATAGTCAAACAGGGATTGGTAAATTTGGTGGCAATGGCCAACATGCCTTAAAAAGAATTACGGGTGATATTAAACTATTAAAACCAGTTTTTAGTCATTTTGAAACAAGGGTAGATATATATCAAAAAGATTCTAATCAATTGGTTAAAGAATTAGATTTGGTTGATCTTATTTATATTGATCCGCCATATAATCAACATCCTTATGGTTCTAATTATTTTATGTTAAATCTCATTATAAAAAATAAAATAGAGGCTGATGTCTCTAAAGTATCAGGTATTCCTAATGATTGGAATAGGTCTAATTATAATAAAAAACATAAGGTGCTAGAGACTTTTACAGACTTGATTCAACATGCTAAGGCGAAATATTTACTTATTTCTTATAACTCAGAAGGTTATATATCTTTTGATGAAATGGAAAAAGTCTTAAGAAAATATGGAGAGCTTTCTATTAATAAAATTAGGTATAATACATACAGAGCATCAAGAAATTTAAGACAAAGAGATAAATATGTACATGAATACTTATTTGTTTTAAAAAAAGATAATTCTATTAAGATAAAATAATGTTCGAATTTATTTTATGATATAATTAAGTGAGGTTTATATGAAACATTATCGTAAAGAATTATGGTTTGACACTTCAAAACGTAGAGAATTTATTAATATCACAAGAGATATTCAAGCTTGTATTGATGAAAGTCAAATATCTGAAGGTTTTGTCTTAGTCAATGCAATGCATATTACAGCTTCAGTTTTTATCAATGATGATGAAGCAGGCCTACACCATGATTTTGAAATGTTTTTAGAGAAAATAGCGCCAGAAAAGCCATATAACCAATACATGCATAATACTTATGAAGATAACGCTGATGCCCATATAAAAAGAACGATTATGGGTAGGGAAGTGGTTTGTGCCATCACGAAGGCTAAGTTAGATTTTGGCCCTTGGGAACAAATTTTCTATGGTGAGTTTGATGGAAAAAGAAGAAAAAGAGTTTTAGTGAAAATTATCGGTCAATAGAGGTGATATCTTGAATATAAAGAAAATTTCCATATGGTTAGGTGTCATGTTAGGAATATTAATCCTTGGGAGTATTGGTTATCTTATTATTTTAGATATAACATTTATTGATGCTTTATATATGACAATCATAACCATGTCAACAGTAGGTTTTAACGAAGTCTCAGAAATGAATACTATAGCAAAGATGTATACCATCATTATTATCTTATTAAGTGTTGGAATGATTGGATATATATTGAAAATAGTATTTGATTTCTTTAGTCAAGGAGATATAAGAGCGGTTTGGAGGCGGAATAAAATGGATAAAACAATTGAAAGTTTAAGTAATCATTATATTATATGCGGGGCTGGTGATACAGGCATTAATGTCATTACTCAGTTTATTAGAAGAGAAGTTCCCTTTGTGGTTGTTGAAAAGTCCGAAGAAGCCGTTAAAGAATTAGATGAACTAAATGTCTTGCATATCTTGGGTGATGCTTCTAAAGAAGAAGTTTTACAAAAAGCCGGCGTTGAAAGAGCTAAAGGCCTCATTACAACCCTTTCAAGTGATGCTGAAAATGTCTTTATTGTGATTACCGCTAGACAGTTAAATCATGATATATTCATTATTTCAAGATTCCATGACAGACCAACAAGATCTAAATTAATTCATGCAGGAGCTAATCGAGTGGTATCACCCGATGAAATTGGCGGTAAAAAAATGGCTCAATTAATGATATCTCCTAATGTGCAGTTCTTTGTGGATAATATTATTGATGCTAAAAATATGTCTATTAATATGGAAGAAGTCGTGGTCCATCAAGATTCAGAACTTGCTGGAAAATCATTAAGACAAGCAGATGTATCTAATAAGATAGGTTTAATCATTCTTGGCATTCGTAGAGAAGAAGATAAAATCATCTTTAATCCTAAAGCCAATGAAATATTAAGGGTTGGAGATAGAATGATTGTTGTTGGATCAAAAGAACAAATTACAAAAATTAGCGATATAGCTTTGGATAATAAATAAAAAATGAACGAGTTCAGTTTGAACTCGTTCATTTTAATTCATATGTTTTATGGTTGCATAATTCCAAAGAAGACTAGCCAAGCCAATAATGTTTTACCAACTAAACTTAGAATAATATAGACTCTTTCACCATAAAGATAGTTTTTCCATTTACCAACACCTAAATATTGTAAAATCATATTCACTGGGAAGGTATTAAAAGTAATGAAATAAACAACTACAATTGCCCAAACAAATCCAGGGATTTGATCAACGGCAGGTGTCGCAAACATTTGCATAACGATGATGACCCAAGGAATAATACCAGCGATAGAACCAAAAATGAATGGTAGCCAATTGACATCTTTTTTGTCTTTACCGCTATTCATTTGTTCCATCAATAATCCAAATAGATTCATAGATGCATTAATGAAGAATATAAGTAATAAGGTACCTAAATCGTAAACACCAAATAAGGTAGCGATGAGTACAATCATAATTGATGATGATAAAGCATATTCATACCATCTAAATTGATTCATTCCTTTTTCTAAATCTCTTGTATAGATTGCATAAGTTTTTTTAGGAAATGAAATAATCGCATGTGCAAGAGCAGATAAGAAGAGGAAACTTGCTACTAAAACAACGAATGGTAAAGCAAATAATACATTAGTGTCTAATACTAGACCCTCACCATCAAAATCTAAGAATGAAATGGTAATATCTGGTTGAAATAATGGTGCTCCGTCTAATAAGGCATTTTGTACAACTGTGTACGCAAGAATTAACATGATTATACCTTGTAATAAGTGAACTCCACCCATAATCATGTTAAAGCGTTTTAAACTTTCGAAACTAGTTTTTTCCATATAAATCCTCCTTGTAATTAATATAACACATCTTAAAAAAATAAATTGAAAAATGAACCAAAAAATTAAACTGTGAGTATATTTATTTTAATGAACATATGTTTATGGTATAATCCATACATAAAAACTAAAAATATTGAGGTGTAAACATGGAATATTTGAATGGTCAAGATTTATATCAAATGTTTAATTATGGTACCAATTTTGTTGTAAAAAAAAGAAGATTATTAAATGATATTAATGTGTTTCCCGTACCCGATGGTGATACTGGAAATAATTTAGTCCATACGATGCAAACCATATCAAGAGAATCAAAGGTATCTGATTCTTTTCAAGAAACGCTTGATTCTATCTCTGATTCAGCCTTGATTGGTGCTAGAGGCAATAGTGGGATTATTTTTGCTCAGTTTGTCAATGGTTTAAGAAAAGCATCACTCAATAAAGATCAAGTCTCTATTGATGAGTTTACACAAATGGCTTTAGATTCAGTTGAACATGTATACGCTGCCTTATCTAACCCAGTAGAAGGAACCATGTTGTCAGTTATTAAAGATTGGGCTGAGGGTTTAAACCATATATTACATAAGGTAAAGAATATTAAAGATTACTTTAAACAAGCCTATAAAACAGCTGAAGTCTCTTTAGAAAAAACCAAAGAACAATTGGCTGTATTAAAGAAGAACAATGTGGTAGATAGTGGGGCCTTAGGCTTTGTTTTATTTTTAAGTGGTGTTAATTCTTACTTTAATAATGAAGCCATAGAACAAGTGGATTTTGAAGAAATAGAAATAGAATATGAACATGATTTTAATGAAGAAATCTCTTATCGATATTGTACAGAAGGTTTGGTTGAATACTTACCTGGATTAAATGAAGACCTTGTAAAAGAAGCCCTTAAAATCTATGGAGATTCTTTAGTGGTAGTCATGGGGTCACACATGTTTAGGGTTCATATTCATACAGATCAACCTCATTTAGTCTTTAAAGAACTCAGAAGATTCGGAAAAATCATATCTCAAAAAGTCGATGATATGATTCAAGATATAGCTTTCAAGAAAAGCAAAAAAGATACTGTCATCGTAACAGACTCAATCGCTGATATTGATCCAATGTATTTAAAAGATCATGATGTGGCACAAATTCCTTTGAATATTACTGTGGATGATGTCCTTTACTATGATAAACTTACCATTAATAATGAAATCTTATTTGATATGATTGATGCTGGTTTAGAATATCCAACCACTTCTACACCAAGTATAAAATACATCAATGATTTATTTTCAAAACTTTTGTTACATTATAAAAATATCATCGTTATATTAGTTGCTGGTCAGTTAAGCGCAACTTATTCAGCCATAAAAACAGAAGCTGATAAATTGATTGAAAAAGGCAAAAATATCCGTGTGATTAATTCTTTAAATAACTCAGTGTCTCAAGGATTGCTTGTTAAAAAAGCTGTAGAGATGTTAGAAGCAGGTCAATCATTTGATCAAATTGTTGAGCAAATAGAAACAATGAAACATAAGACCAAAGTATTGGTTTGCTTAGAAACGTTTAAATATGCAACCATGTCAGGGAGACTACCTAAGGCAGTTGGAAAAATTGGTATGTTCTTTAAAATTAGACCAATCATGACCTTAGATGAAAAAGGTAAAGGTGCTGCTTTTGGATTTGCCTTATCTCAAAAAGGTATTACAAAGAAAATTGTTGATTATGTAAAAAAAGATATGGAGACAAACGAGATTGAATCTTATGCTTTAATTCATTGTTTAAATCCTGAATTATTAGCAGAGTATCGAACATTGTTTACAGACCTGATTGGAAAAGCACCTGAATATGAAAGTGTAGTATCTAGTGCAACCATGATCCATTCTGGTAAGGGGTCAGTTGCTATTGGATATATCAAGAAGTAAGATGAATATTTCTAAAAGAAACAATGTAGTGGTTAGCGGCCATAATCAGGAGAATTCTGTCATTTACCTTATGACTAAAACTTTTAGAATTAGAAACAATTATGGGTTATATCAAAGTTATGAATACGCAAAAAAACACCATTGTAATTATAGAATCATCCTTGTAGAACCCTATGAAACAAATCAAAGAAATCTTGATTTTTTTAATCAATACAAAGACGATTTGATTAAAAAACTCAATCATTTTACAAATGATATAGTCTTTGTTCAAAGGGAAATTTTAGATTTGAATCATTTATTAGCCCATACTATCTTTATGGATAAAGCCTATTTAAAATTTGATTTAGAATTACTAAAGAAACTAAAATTAAGTGCCTATGAAAAAAACATGATTCTTATTGAAGTGGATTCTAATGTCTTGGTGCCTATCAGCTTAGCATCAGATAAGGAAGAGTATCAAGCGAGAACGATCAGGCCTAAAATTCATAAATTAATAAAGGACTTCTTAGAAGAAGTATACCTTGAAAAAGAATTATCTATAGCAGAAGAAAAAGCTTTTCAAGTTCTTGATGATTTTAAAAAGAACAAATTAAAGCAATATGATTTACACAATGATCCTTCTTTAGATAAAACTTCATTATTGAGTCCTTATTTAAAATATGGTTTTATATCTCCAGTAACGATCTATCATCATATGGATGATTTATGTGATGAAAATACTCAAGCTTTTTTAGAAGAGTTAATTGTAAGAAGAGAGCTTGCTTATAATTTCGTTTATTATAACCAGGCTTATGATGAATTTGAATATATGACAGAAGCTTGGGCTTATCAAACCATGAAAGATCATATCAATGATCGAAGAGACTATATTTATACAAAGGAAGACTATTTAAACTTTAAGACCCACGACCCTTATTTCAATGCGGCCATGAAAGAAATGGTTTACTTAGGGAGAATGCATTCTTTTATGAGGATGTATTGGTGTAAAAAGATTATTGAATGGTCGGCAACATATAAAGAGGCCTACCAAACAGCCCTTGAATTAAATAACCATTATTTTTATGATGGTTTCACACCAAATGCTTATACAGGCGTTGCCTGGTGTTTTGGTAAACATGATCGGGCTTGGTTTGAAAGAGATATTTTTGGTAAACTTCGTTATATGAACGACAATGGTTTAAAAAGAAAATTTAATATTGATGATTATGTAAAACAAATGAATTTATTAGAAAAAGGAGAAGAATAATGGAATTTGGAAATTTTATGAAAATGTATTTAATAGCCTTTATTGTTTTTCTAGCCATTGATGCTTTATGGTTAGGATTAATTGCAACTAAATTTTATAAAACAAATATCGGCCATTTGATGGCGGAAAAACCTAACTTTATAGCGGCGGGAATATTTTATTTATTATTTATCATTGGGGTTGTCTTTTTTACTTACCAGGGTATAGCTGAACAAAACTTTTCTAAAGCTTTATTGGCAGGTGCAGTATTTGGCTTTATGACTTATGCTACTTATGACTTAACCAACCTAGCCACTTTAAAAGATTGGCCAATCATGGTAACAGTTGTTGATTTATTATGGGGAACTTTCTTATCCTCAGCCATGACAACAGCTACTTATTTTATTTATCACGCTATTTTTTAAAATATAGAGGCTTAACCTTTAAGGTTAGGCCTTTTTTAATTTAAAAAGACTTTTGTTTTATCATTTACGAAAGCGCTTTTATAAGGTATAATGTTTAGTGACGAGATTGTATTAGAAAGGAATAATTATGGAAAATTATCAAGTACCTCCCTATAAGATTAAAATGGTTGAACCGATTAAACTTATAACAAAATCACAAAGAATCAATAGATTAAAAGAAGCAGGTTATAACCCTTTTAGGTTAAAAAGTGAGGATGTATTTATTGATTTATTAACTGACTCTGGAACTGGCGCAATGAGTCATTTCCAATGGGGAGCATTAATGCAAGGTGATGAAGCATATGCAGGATCTAGATCTTTTTATAGATTAGAAAAGGTAGTCAAAGATATTACAGGATATAAGTATGTTATTCCTGCCCATCAAGGTCGGGGAGCTGAACAAGTTGTTTTGCCTTTATTAATTAAAGAAGGTATGACTGTTATATCTAACATTCATTTTGATACCACCAGAGCCCATGTTGAATTGGCTGGAGGTAGAGCAGTAGATTGCGCATGTAAAGAGTGTTTTGATTTAGAGAATTATCATCCTTTTAAAGGTAACTTTGATTTAGATAAGTTAAAAACTGTCATTAAAGAAAAGGGTAAAGAAAATATAGCAGCTATTATTATGACTATTACCAATAATTCAGCTGGTGGTCAACCTGTATCTTTAGAAAACATGAGAGCGGTCAATCATATTGCCAGAGAAAATCATATTCCTATTGTGATTGATGGGGCCAGATATGCTGAAAACTCTTTTTACATTAAACAAAGAGAAAAAGGCTATGAAAATAAATCAATTAGAGCCATCGCTTTAGAGACTTTTGCCCTTGCGGATATCTTTTTAATGTCTAGTAAAAAAGATGGTCTAGTGAATATTGGTGGGTTAATCGCCATTAAAGATAACCTAGAAATTTTCCAAAAAGCTCAAGTAAGAGTTATTCCTATGGAGGGATTTCCAACCTATGGTGGTTTATCAGGAAGAGATATGGATGCTTTAGCCATAGGTCTACAAGAAGCTTTAGATGAAGATTATTTACGATACAGAATTGATGAAATTAGATACCTAGGTGACTTATTAAAAGCAGGGGGTGTACCTATTCAATATCCGACAGGTGGCCATGCTGTTTTCGTGGATTGTGGAGCTATTGTTCCACATATTCCTTTTGATGAATTTCCTGCTCAAGCCGTATGTAATGAGTTATACATAGAAGGCGGCATTAGGGGTGTTGAGATTGGTTCCTTGTTGTTGGGTAGAGATCCAGACACCCACGAGAATTTAAAAGCAGATAAAGAATTCTTAAGATTGACCATACCAAGAAGAACTTATACCTATGATCATCTAAGATATGTAGCTGAGACTATGATAAAAGTCTATAAGAGAAGACATAAAATCAAAGGTTTAAAATTTACTTATGAATCACCAATTTTAAGGCATTTTACTGCTAAATTTGAACCTATAGAATAGAAAGAGGTTGTTATGAGTCTATTAAATGTTCAATCAGAGATTACTGAATTAAAAAAAGTATTATTACATAGGCCAGGTGGCGAGTTAGAAAATTTAACTCCTAAATGGTTAAAATCCTTATTATTTGATGATATACCTTGGTTAGATAAGGCTAGAGAAGAACATGATGCATTTGCTCAAATATTTAGAGATGCTGGTGTTGAAGTTCTTTATTTAGCTGATTTGGTTCAAGAAAGTTTAGATCAAGACCCAAAAATTAAAGAACAATTTATTGAACAATTTATTAAAGAAGCCAACATTACTAGTGAAACAATGAAAAAAGTTATCTTCAAATATTTAATGGATATTGAATCAACCAAAGACATGGTTGAAACCACCATGTCTGGTATTCGTAAGGTTGATGTACCTAACTTTGTAAAAAGAACACTATCTGATTATATTAGAGACTATCCTTTTATTACGGATCCAATGCCAAACTTATATTTTACTAGAGATCCTTTTTCAGTTATTGGGCAAGGCGTTAGTTTATCTAAAATGTATTCAATAACAAGATCAAGAGAAACCTTATATGGTGAATATATTTTTAAATATCATCCCCTATATTCAAAAGATATTGAACTTTATTATGACCGAACGCAAAACGCAACCATTGAAGGTGGGGACATATTAGTTTTATCTGATACAGTCTTAGCTGTAGGGGTTTCTCAAAGAACCCATCCAGCGGCTATTGAAAGATTAGCTAAAAATATATTCTACCAATATAAAACCAATTTTAAGACTGTATTAGCTTTTGATATACCTAAGAAAAGAGCATTTATGCATTTAGATACAGTTTTTACTCAAGTGGATTTTGATAAATTCTTAGTTCATAATGATCTAGAAAAAACCATGAAAGCCTATGCGGTTACCAAAGCAACACAAGGAGACCATAAATTAAAAGTTGTGCCTATTGAAGATAAGTTAGATAAGATTTTATCTAAATATTTAAATAAGAAAATTACTTTAATTCCTTGTGGTGGTGATGATCAAGTGGCTGGAGATAGAGAGCAATGGAATGATGGTGCCAATACCATTGTTATTCGCCCTGGAGAAGTCATAGTCTATGAGAGAAATCATATTACTAATGATATTCTTGAATCATTAGGAGTCAAGGTACATAAAATGCCATCTAGTGAATTATCTAGAGGCCGTGGCGGTCCTAGATGTATGTCAATGCCATTTAATAGAGAATAAATTAAATGTTTGTGGATTCCACAAACATTTTTTATTTTTTCTAACTTGACAGCCAAATTATAAGTGATATAATAAAAGTGTAATAATTGACATATGTCAATAATAAGGAGGTGGCAATAATGCCAGGAAGAAACGGAACAGGACCTTTAGGACAAGGAAGATTAACGGGAAGAGCTATGGGACCATGTGGGTCTAATAGACAAGCATATGGTAGAGGATTTGGTATGGGTTTTGGGAGAAGATTCCAAACATATCAAGCGACTAAAGAAGAGCTTTTACAAGAAAAAGAAGACTTGAAGCAAAGATTATTAGACATAGAAAAAGAATTAGACAAGTAGGCTAAATATGAAAATTCTTATTCCAAGTAAAGAAAAAAATGATAAGTCGCTTGTTTCTGACCAATTAGGGAGAACTACTTATTTCTACTTATACGATACTGATATTCATGAAGGGCAATTTATAGAAAATCTATATGTTAAAGAAAATCATGGGGCAGGGGTAAAAACGGCTGAATTTATTCTTAAAAATCATGTGGATTACTTAATCACACCTAGAATTGGTGAAAAAGCTTTAGATCTTCTTTTAGATACTCAAGTAAAAATTTATCAATCTAATGGTAAAATTGTTAAAGAAAATATTAAGGATTTGTTATCAGGAACTTTGGAGGAACTATATTAATGCAAGTAGCCATCCTAAGCGGTAAAGGTGGTGCTGGAAAAACACTTTTGGCTGTGAATCTGATCAATCTAATGAATGGATCTGTTTTTTTAGATTGTGATGTTGAAGAACCCAATGGTGTTTTTTATTTTTCTGATCACTTTGTTCAAGAACCTATTTACAACCTTGTACCAAAAGTTAATGATGATTTATGTATCCATTGTCACCAGTGTCTTGATGCTTGTCAGTACAACGCTTTGATTGATTTTTTAGGCAATGTCAAAGTATTGCCTAATTTATGTCATTCTTGTGGCGCATGTCATTTAGTTTGTCCTAGCAAGGCAATTTCAGAAAGAGATGAATTGATAGGCTGGATTAACCATGCTCAAGTCGATCAACATCATATCTATGGTGGTCAATTAAAAATAGGAAAAGAGACTGGGGTTAAAATTATAGAAAGTCTATTAGAAAAAGTAGATAGTTCAGTAGATTCAGTCATCGATTGTCCTCCAGGCAATGGCTGTTCAGTGATGGAAAGTATTGGGCAAGCTGATTTATGTGTCTTAGTGGCTGAACCTACTGTTTTTGGTTTAAATAACTTAAAAATGGTTTATGAGTTAACAAAGGTTTTTAATAAGAAAAGTGCTATAGTGATTAATAAAGTTGACCACAATGCTCAAGTGATTGAAGATTTTGCTAGTGAATATCAAATTCCTATTATTGGAAAGATTCCTTTTAATAAAGAATTAGCCCTAGCAAATTCTAATTTGGAAATGGTATCTCAATCTAAATTTCGTTCCTTGTTCGAAGAAATTTTACATGAAATTAGAAAGCAGGTGAAATTATGAAACAATTACTAATTTTATCTGGAAAAGGTGGCACAGGTAAGACCACTATTTCTTCTTCATTCATTTATTTAAATCAACCTAATCAAGTTGCAGATTGTGATGTAGAAGCACCTAATTTACATTTAATGATGAAACTAGATTTAAAAACAAGCAAAGCTTATCATGGTTTAAAGAAAGCCAAAATTATTGAAGACAAGTGTATAGGATGTGGACTTTGTTATGAGCATTGTCGATTTAATGCGATTGAAAACAATGATAAATATGTAGTTAATTCCTATAAGTGTGAAGGTTGTAAAGTATGTCAAATTGTATGTCCTTCCGGTGCTATTGATTTTGTTGATACAGTAGATGGTTCAATTGATTTATATGGAGACCAACCTCTGTTCTCGACTGCTAGGCTAAAAATGGGTTCTGGGAATTCAGGGCTTTTAGTGAGTGAAGTTAAAAGACTCTTGGACCTAAATGATGATCAATTAACCATCATTGATGGACCTCCGGGCATAGGTTGTCCAGTGATAGCTTCAATGAGTGGTGTTGATTTTATATTACTGGTGACTGAACCTTCTATGTCGGGCTTAAGTGATTTAAAAAGGATTATTGAAACCATTGAGAAAACAAGAATTAAGAAAGCGGTTTGCATAAATAAATATGATATTAATACAAAGATTAGTCAAAAAATCATCGATTATTTATATGATAAAAATATAGATTATTTAGGACATATCAAATATGATTCTTCAGTGAGTGACCTGATTAATCAAGGCATCAATATAGTGGAAAAAGAATCAACTGTAAGTAAACAAATAAAAGATATCTATTTAAAAGTACACTTATTAATGACAAGCAAATGATTCAATGAAATTAAGTAAATATGTTATAATCTATTTGAAAAGAATAGAGGTGGTTATCTTGTTTCAGTCAATTTTATTAATGCAAAAAGAACGCAAATATATCATTCAGGGTTCGGTGTTTTTCGTTTTATTCTTTGCTTTATATATCTTATTGGACCAACTTAACATAGGCTATAGCGAGATGATGAAAGACTATGGCTTATACTTGGTCATTGGCAATATGATTTTAAATATTATTATGGCCTTTACATCTGCCTTTATGTGGAATATTTCTACCGCTTTAGTGAAGTTAACGGGAAGAGAAGGCAAGGGTTCATTCATGTCTGGATTTGCATTTCTATTTGGAATGCTTACTTATGGGTGTACACCTTGTGTTATTGCTTTTTTCTCGACCATAGGAATTACCTTTGCGGTTGCGGCCTTACCGTTGGCAGGTTTACCCTATAAACTAATAGCCTTGGTTTTGCTATTGATTGGGTTTTTATGGCTGAAATATGAAACTAATCATGTTAAATGTAAGGTAAAAACAAAAGAATAAGCGAAATTCGTTAATTCTTTTTAAATGCAATTGTTTGTTTTTTAACTTTGTTATATAATGTAAATAAGATAAAAGATTTAGATTTTAGAGGGGGAAGTAAAAAATGAAAAAATTATGGTTATTACTATTAAGTTTATTTGCTGTGGTTGGAATTATATCATGTACTGGTGATGAAACATTACCTACTGATGAAACCGTCACAGTTTTTGAACAATTAGACATGCCAGTTAACTTAAGTGTTAACGACTCAACAAAAACATTAACTTGGGATCCGGTTGAAGATGCAGTTAAGTATAATGTATATGTTGATGGTGAATTAAAAACAGAAGTGACAGGAACATCTTATGATTTCTCTAGTTTAAGTGGAGAACAAATATCATTTACTGTTAAAGCTATTGCTCCTAGTGGTAAGTTAAATTCAAATATGAGTACTGGTGTTGCTTATGTTGCGAATAGAACTCAAGCAAAAGCTGCTATGCAATTATCTTTACAACAATATGGATTAATAGTTGATGATTCTGAAGCGTTCGCTGAAGAATTAATCAACAAAGGTATGTTATCTTCAGATTTAGATGCAATGATGACTTCACTGATGTCATTAGAAACAATGGATCCATCTGCAGGAGTATCAGCAATCTATAACGCAATTGATGGAGTTATGGATGATATGGAATTACAAAACATTGAAGCCTTAGTATCAGCACTTATTAAAGTTCAATTACCAATATTAATTCAAGAAGAAATCGATTACTATCAATCGAGAAATGCCACTTATGGTTATGATTTATATTCAGAAGATATCTTAATGTTAGAAAATTTATTAACATTTATTGAAGAAAATGCTGATGAAGCTGTTCGATCAGTTATGATTATGGTTGAGTACATTATGGATATTGAAGCTTCAATTGATTCTGAAATGCTTGCTAATATTCAATCATTGATGAATTCATTTGAAACCTCTGATGAGCCTTCAAGTCAAGATATCGCAACAATCATTGCTATTAAGGACGATATGATTAATATGCTTAAGGATAACTTGCCTGAATTAGAAGACTTTGTGATGATTAATACAACAATGATGGCTATGGCTAGTATCATGGTTGAAGATGAAGTCAATCTTGCAATTGTTAATGTTTCAAAACAATCACTTGCTTCTAAATTAAGTATTGAGTTAATGTTTGATTTTATGTTAGATATAGATCAAGCTTATCTTGAAGCTTTCGTTGAAGTCGCTGAAACAGAATCTCTTGATTCGGTTAAAGCTTTTATCAAAGAGAACCTTGGAATGATTGATGAATTCTTAGCTGACAACCAAAGTAAGATTGATGAAATCAATAACATTTATTCTGATGAAGAGAAAGAAGATATGTTTGTAGAATCAATGGTTATGACTATGACAGCTAACTTATATTACATGATGAATCTAGAAATTGATATGACTGAATTTGAAACAGAAATAAGAACTATTTTTGAAGATAATTTTGATTTTAACAATATCTTGATTTTACAAGAAGCTATGGATGAAAACTTTAATGAATTGTTAGATGCAATTATTGCAAGTGATTATGCAATTATTGATAGAATATTTGATTTAGCTGCCTTTTCTAGTGGTGGAAACGTTTTTCTAATATATAATGATGATAATAATGGACTCGATTTTGGATTCGACTATTATCTTCCTGCTGGGACTTATTACCTAGTTACTGAAGGTTTAAATACTTATGAAAGTGGCTTCTTGCAAGTATTCTTATATGCTGGAGATACAGAGTTAGTCAATGATGAAACTTATTTGTCTGCTGGTGAAAGCCTTGCTTATGAGTTTACTTTAACACAAAGTTCATTCATCTATGCTTTTTCAGAAAGTGATTTAGATACAGTAGGTTATATAGTCACTGAAGAAGTATATTTAGGAACTTCATCAAATGAAATGACTGAAACAGAAGCTGGATTTGCATTAATCAAAGAAGTTATGAACTTATTAAATCCAATGGTTCAAGACATGACGCTTACTGAATACGAAGCTTTTATAAATACTTTTTATTCTATAACCCAAGTTCAATCAGCAATCAATGATATGATGTATGGTGAACTTCAAGGCGAAATGGGAATGAGTATGATGATGGTGATTTATGATGTTATTTTCCAAATGATTCAAGATACATCTGAAAATCATTTTAATTTAATTAAAAACTTATTCGCTACCATCAATTCTAATAATTATATAGATGATCTAGAAACAATAGTATCAGAAATAGATACCAATGAAAATGCAACTTATGGATTAATGATCTTAATTTCTAATGTTTTCATAGATTTTTATGCGGATTCATCAACTGATATTAATGTTATGATTGATGAATTTATTGTTCTTATGTCTACTCCGGAAATGATGGCTCAAACTGGCTTAACTTTGGCTCAAATTACGGAATTAGAAACTAATATTAACAATACTATTACGGAAACGATAGCCCAAGCAAACATTATTAAAGATTATGATTATACAAATTTAACACAAACTCAAATGACTAATGTTATGGCTTTCGCAGCATTATTCGGCGGATTATATTATTAAGATAAATAAATAAACTTAATAGCGGCATATTTGCCGCTATTATTTTTTTGAAAATATTCACAAAACAACCATAGAATTTATGGTATAATTTCTTTAAAGGTTTGGTGACTAAATGAACATAAAAACAAATTTCTATAAGTTATTATATAAAATAATTTTCAATATAAAATATAAGATTCATATAGAGTGGAATGACTTTAACAAGAATAGAAAAGATTCTTATTATTTGTTAGCTAATCATCCATCTTTAAATGACGGCATATTACAAAGCTTGTATTTAAAGAAACAACCAACCATGGTTGTTGATCATTTAGAATTATCGAATCCAAAATGGAAACATCTATTAACCAATGTCGTTAAAAGTATAGAAGTACACCGAGAACTTTTCAATATTAAATCTATTCATGAAATTAAGGATCAAATAGATAAAAATAAAGCAATTTTAATATTCCCAGAAAAAAGCGCTTCTTATTTTGGTGAAAATCATCTATTGCCTTTAAGTACAGCAAAGTTAATCAAAAAATATCCCCTTGATATAGCCATGGTTAAAAGTCAAGGATCCTATCTAGCGAATCCTCGATGGGGAGAAAAAATACCTTTTAGAGCTAATATTGATTTAGATTATCAAATGATATTAACAAAAGAGAGAATTAAGATTTTATCAATAGAAGAAATCCATGATATTTTAGTTGACCACCTAGCTTACAATGATTTTCAATGGAATAAAGAACAAAAATATTTATATCGAAATAAACATCGGGCTTTAGGATTGGAAAAATACATCTACTTTTGTCCTAAATGTTCTAAACATCAAACTATTTATACAAAAGGCGAGAGTATTTATTGTGAACATTGCGGAAAATTAGGTCATTTTAATGCTTATTTATTATTATCTGGTTTTGAATTCGATGATTTAATGACTTGGGATAAGTTACAAAAACAAGCCTTACCGCAAATATTATCCAATAGTATCTTTACTCGCGGATCTATGAACTTATTAAATATGGATGATGATTCTATTAAAGAACTTAACTATATGGACATGGAGATAAATCCCAAGAGCAAAGCAGTTTTTGTTCAAAATAGAGATGATGAAATAATGTTTGAAATAAAAAAAATTAAAAGACTTAGTCTTTTAAGAAAAGATGAACTAGTCTTTGAATACAAAGGGATAATTTATGCTTTTAAAATAGAAGATCCAATCTTAATGAAGGATTCTTTAGAATATATTAAGAAGCAAGATTGATATATTTTTTAGATATGATAAAATAAAGTTAAGATAAATAAAAAAGGAGGATTTTTTATGAATATTTATTTTTGCGAAAAATGTAAAAGAATTTGTTACACCTATCCAGTGGATTCACCACTAGATTGCTGCAAACAACCAATGATATTACTAGAAGCTAAAAAAGAAGAAGAAGGTAATGAAAAACATTTACCAGTCATTGAAAAAATCGGCGAAAACAAAATTAATGTTAAAGTAGGTTCTGTTGAACATCCTATGCTTGAAAAACATTTCATTCAATGGATTTTTATTGAAAACGGTGACAGATATCTTATTAAAACATTTGAACCTGGAGACAAACCTGAGGCTGACTTTGTTGTTGATTTAAATCAACCTGTGAAAGTCTATGAATACTGCAATATTCACGGTTTATGGATGAAAGAATTATAAAAGCAAAAAGAAAGCCAATAATATGGCTTTCTTTTTTCAAATCAATTGTAAAATACCTATATTTAGGTTAAAATATTCATATACATTTTATTTGTCGGTGGTGATGTCTTTGGCTTTCATTGAAGCACTCAAGTATTTATTTTTAGGAATTGTCCAAGGGGTCACAGAAGTATTACCAATTTCTTCTAGTGGCCATGTTGAAATTTCTAGATATATTTTGAAAATTGATTTTGCAGATAATATCTTATTTTTAATTATTGTAAACACGGGCTCTTTATTTACTTTTATATTTTTATATCGGGAAAGACTTTTGCGACTGATAACGTCTTTTTTTGTATATATATTTAATAAGGCTAAAAGAGACTCAGTTAAATCAGATTTTGTTTATATTTTAAAGATTATTGTCGCTATTATTCCAGCAGGACTTGTAGGACTAATATTAGAAGATACTATTAATGATATACTATCAACACATGGTCTTTTGCTTGTGGGAATAGGGTTATTATTGACAGCGACTGTCCTATATTACATCACAAGAGAAGAACCTTTTGATTCAAAGAGAAAGAACTTAAGCTGGACAGATATTGTCCTTATGGGATTGGCACAGTCGGTGGCTTTAATCCCAGGAGTATCTAGATCCGGTATGACTAGTTCTGCAGCTTTAAAAAGAGGCAATTCGGTTGAGTCTGCATTAGATTTTTCTTTTATCATTTATATACCAGTATCCATAGGATCGATATTGTTAATGTTTATTGATATATTTAGAGGCGAAAAAGTTGTATATGAAAATAATCAAATTTTCTTATATCTATTAGCTTTTTTAGGGGCTATGATTGCGACTTATATTGCTTATAATCTTATTTTTAATATCTTTAAATCTGGTAAAATTAAATACTTTTCTTACTACTGTTTCGGTGCGAGCGCTTTTGCTATATTGCTTTATATCTTATAGAAATTAGGTGGTTATATGGATTTACTAGAATTAGTCCGTTATATACTTTATGGTATTGTTCAAGGAATATTCGAAGTATTACCAATATCTTCAAGTGGCCAAGTGGCCTTTATTCAGTTTATAGTCAATGATCAATTTGAATACAGTCAATTCTTTTTAATTGTAGTCAATTTAGGATCGTTATTCGCATTAATCGTATATTTCAGAAAAAATATAAAAGAATTATTATGTCATACATACTTAGATTTGGTTAAGAAAAAAGATAATCCAGAATATAAAAAATCATCCATATATTTAAAAAATATTTTGATTGCTATTATACCTATAGGTATATTAGGGACAATCTTGACCTTATCTGGTATTGATATTGCCAATATATCTTTAATTATTATTGGTGTAGGGGCTTTATTGACAGGTACAATACTTTATTTATCAAGACATCGTACTGATTTATATACTTCGACTAAAGTCACAGCTAAAAAAGCTTGGGTTATAGGCTTATTTCAGATCTTAGCTTTAATACCTGGTGTAAGTCGTTTGGCAGTGACTGCCACAGCTGGAACCCAACAGGAATTATCTTATAATACAGCCTTGAAATTTTCGCTTCTAATGAGCATTCCTATATCTCTAGGCTCAATATTGGTCTATGTGGTTAGAGGTTTTGTTGATATCCATAGCTTATTAGATTTTGATACTTCTTTATGGTATATGTATTTTTATTATTTTACCTCTATGTTTATAAGTTTCTTTGGTACTTTGTATGCCTTGAAGTTTATTTTCATCATTACTCAAAAGGGTAATTTTAGAATGTTTTATGTCTATAATGTGATCTTTGGTTTGATCGCTTTATTGATAGGAATTATTAGATATTAAATTATATGACTTTATTGTTTTATAAAGACGATTATTGTATAATAGCATTAATCATAATTAAAGGAGATTTACTATGAATGAAGAACTAGATAGAATAAATACTGAACAAGAAGAAGGGATATCTTTAAAAGAACTTTTTAAGATAGTTTGGAACAATATAGCCTTGATTATTATTGTTGGGTTTTGGGTTGTTGTATTAGGTATTGTATATACCTTTGTAATTGCGACACCTAAATATACAGCCAATGCTTCCCTACAAATGCAAGTTAAGGTTGAAGAAAATGTAGGCAGTGAACAATCTGCTCTTTATATTGCCAATACAATTAGAGGAACATATAATGATTTTGCTATTTCAAACACTGTTTTAGCAAGTGTGATTGAGGATGTTCCTGAACTTGAGAATACATCAATCAGCAATTTGAAAAGTCAAATTTCTATTTCCAGCCCTCAAGATGCTTTGATTATCTATATACAAGTAGAATCAACATCACCTGAACTCGCTCAAGAGATAGCCAATCAATTAATTGAAAATTCGATTGAAATCGCTAATGGAACTAGAGAAGATAGAGAAAATATTTATTTGAAAGATAGGTTAAGCCTTTTGGATGAAGCTACTTATCCAAGTGGTCCTAGTTCTCCTAACAAGGTTTTAAATATTGCTATATCAGTTATCTTAGGTGGAATCATTGCTTTGGGTGTTGTTTTTATTAAAGAAGCTTTTAATAATAAATTTAAATCACCTGAAGAACTAGAAAAACACTTAAAAATCAAAGTTTTAGCTACAGTTCCTGGTACCATTAAAGAAAGAAAGGTTGTGGAATAATGGAATTTTTTGAATATAGAAATGTTGTCTTAGAAATGCCTAATTCTCCTGAAGCTGAAGCTTACAGAAAATTAGAATTAAATATACGTTTACACGGCATTGATAAACCTATCCAAGTTATTCAAACCACATCCGCAACTCCTAGAGATGGTAAAACTACTACAGCTATAAATTTAGCAGCTGTTTATAGAGAACGTGGAAAAAAGACTTTAATTATAGATTTTGATTTAAGGAAACCAAAAATTCATCGTGCCTTTAAAAAAGCCAATGATTTAGGCTTTTATGATTATATAGTTGAAGATAAATCAGTTGAAGACATCATCATTAAAGATGAATCTGGCATTGACTTAATTCTATCTGGCCAACACACAACAAGTCCACATATTATTTTAGAAAGCAAAAAAACTCATGCTTTAGTTGATTATGTGAAAAGTAAATACGATGTGATTATTGTCGATTCACCACCAGTTTTATCTGTGACTGATGCCTTTATTATTTCTAAAATGGTTGAAGGTGTTATATATGTTGTGGCTTACAACCAAACCAAAAAAGAAGAAGCTAAAATGGGCTTAAAACAACTACAAGATGCCGGTATTAACATATTAGGATCTGTATTCGCTAATGTAGATCCAAAAATCACAGGTTACTCATATAATTACTATTACAGTAAAGAGGAGTAAAAATTATGATGATTGATATTCATACCCATTTACTACCATTTGTAGATGATGGGGTAAGGGATTATGATGAAGCAATCCAAATCATTAATGATTTAAGTAAACAAGGGGTTAATGATATTTTTATTACCCCACATTATTATAAATTAAGAAATTATATATCGAGCCCAGAAGAAAATAAGCAAATTTTTGATACTTTAAAATCTAAGCTAGATATGAATGATATTAGATTATACCTGGCCAATGAAATTAAATATACCAAGGACACTTTAAAAGATATAGAAGATAAAAGAGTCTTAGCCTTATTTAAGAATTTATATTTGGTTGAGTTTTCTACAGATATATCTGTCTATGAGCTCAGTGAAGCTATTTTTAACATGATTGTTAAAAAATATATACCAATAATAGCTCATGTTGAAAGATATGAGAATTTAAATAAAATTGAGGATGTTAAGGCTTTTAAAAAAATGGGTGCTCTTATTCAAGTAAATGCAACAAGTTTGCTTGGTTCTAGGGGTTTAAGAACCAAGAAGTGGATAAAAAAATTAATTAAGGAAGATCTTGTTGATTTTGTATCCAGTGATTCACATCGTATTCATGAAAATTTAATGAAGGATGCTTATCAATATTTAGAGAAAAAATTCTCTAAAGAATGTGCTGAAAAATTAATGAACAATCAAATAGTGATACAAGCATAATTCAATATCTTAGGTATTGAATTATCTTTTCTTAGAAAGGTGATGTTTTTATGAACAATAAACGTGTATTAGTTGTTGATGATGAATTTAGAATAAGGAAACTCTTGGTTGAGTTTTTAAAACGCCACAACTATGATACAGTTGAAGCTAAAGATGGTGAAGAAGCCATTGATATTTTATTTGAGAAAAATGAAAAATTTGACTTAATCATCCTTGATGTGATGATGCCTAAATATGACGGCTGGTATGTCTTAGAAAGTATTAGAGACTATATGACAACCCCTGTTGTTATGTTAACTGCTAGAAGTGATGAGTATGATCAATTAAAAGGATTTAAGTTAGGGGCAGATGATTACGTGACTAAACCCTTTTCTCCTTCGGTTTTAATGGCAAGAATTAATAAGATACTCCATAAGGAAAAAGAAGAAGTTCAAGTCTTAGATTTTGGTCTAATCCATATGGATTTAGCATCAAGGCAAGTCTATGTTAATCAAGATAAAATAGAGTTAACCCCTAAAGAATTTGAACTTTTAAGGTATTTTATTAACAACAAGGGTATAGCCTTATCTAGAGATAAAATTTTGAACGCAGTTTGGAATTACGATTATTATGGAGACTTAAGAACTGTTGATACTCATATTAAACAATTAAGAGCTAAATTAGGAGATTTATCATATTATATCTCTACAGTTAGATCTGTAGGGTATCGTTTGGATGTAGAAAATGAATTCATCACTGAGAAGTAAACTCTTTTTAATCACCTATGGGACTATTTTAGCTTTTATTGCAGGTTTGATTATTTTTAATAATACCATATTAAGAAACTATTATACATTTAGAAGAAATACTCATTTAGTTGAAGCCTATGAAGAGACTGTAAGACTTAACATTCTAGATATTGATTATGAGAATAAAGTCGCTGTCATTGAAAGTGGTTATAATATTTCAATTCAAGTATTGTATCAAGAAAATGAACTTGACCTAAATAAGAGTTTCCAAGAAACATTAGAGGATGATCAAATATTGACCATGGTTTATGGACATTCTTATTGGCTTAATCGTCAAGATGTTTTACATTTTATTTATGAATATCAAAAATCTTTAATGAATCAAGAAGAGTTCTCATTAGCTAGAGATGTTGATATTGATTCATCACAAGAAAAAGCTTTTCTTTTTGATGTTGATCCTCGATCTGTTAATCACGATGAAGAACTCGTAGGTTTATTTGTGGTAAAACCCTTAAATCAGGGATATATGTATTATTTTAATACCATCACAACATCTTCAATCAATGAGAATATTTGGATATTCAATTCTTTTACCGTGGTTTTAGGTATGTTCTTTATGATTTTATCTGCTATTGTCATGTATTTTCTTTCTTATAAGTTAACAAACCCTATTTTGGAGATTAATCGAGTGGCTAATGAAATCGCAAATCTTAATTTTTCTGATAAAGCTATGGTTGAAACAGAAGATGAAATTGGCCATTTAGCGCAATCTATCAATATAATGTCGGATGAATTAAAAACCAATATAGAAGAATTGAAAGTATCTAATAAACGACTTGCTGAAGAAATTCTCTATAAAAATGAAATAGAAAAACAAAGAAGAGACTTTATTGCTTCTGCTTCCCATGAATTAAAAACACCATTGTCCTTAATTATGGGCTATTCAGAGGCCTTGAAGTTAGAGGATATTTCTAAAGAAGATAAAGATAATTATCTTGACATTGTCATAGATGAAACCCATAAAATGAATAAATTAGTGAGAGAACTGCTTAATATATCACAAATTGAATCTGGTGTAATTACAGTTAACCAATCAGAATTTTCTATTAAGAAATTAGTTGAATCAACCTATCAGTTATTGGCCATAAAAATTAATGAAAAAGATATAAGTTTCTCTATGGATGTTGAGGATATTTTGGTCCAATCTGATTACGATCAATTACAAACGGTCTTAATTAATTTTATTAACAATGCCATTAACCATATATCCGATCCGAATAAAATACATATATCAACTCGAGTTGAAGATGCATTTGTAAGACTATCTGTATTTAATACAGGAAGTCAAATTCCTGAAGAAGATATCTTAAACTTGTGGGATAGCTTTTATAAGGTGGATAAGGCAAGAACAAGAGCCTATGGTGGTCATGGTTTAGGATTATCTATATGCAAAACTATTTTTGAATCTTTAGATTATTCTTATGGTATTAAGAATGAAAAAAATGGTGTTACGTTTTATTTTGATATCAAAATCATAAAACCGATTGAAGCAGATATAAGTCTGTGATAAAATAATTCGAAGTGGTAGGTGGGGTTAATGAAAAATTTATTAAGTCGAAGTCGTTCCTATTTAAGGAATAAAACAAAATTTAACTTTATGGCAATTGATGCCATAGGTATAGCCTTTACTTATACAATCATGATTGTATTGTTAAGGTTATATGTTTATACAGAATTCGACTATAAAATGGCCTTCACCCTACTTCCTAGCATTATTATTTTTAAGATAGTATATTACTATATATTTAAAGTTTATCATTTGGTATTGGTCAATGTTGGTTTGGATGAAGTTGTTAAAATTTCTATTCATATAGGTATTTCAAATACCATTATCGCGATTATTACTTTAGCCATTCCAAATTTTGAATTTATTCCTGAATTTTTCTTTATTTTTACAACATTCTTAGAAATTTTCACTATGGTAGCGCCAAGAATCATACGTAGATTATTAAAACTTGTCATGCCCAATCATATGTATCGCCCCGGGAAAAGAACTTTGATTGTTGGGGCTGGACCTGGTGGTAAAATTGTTCTAAATGAGATAAGAAATAACCCACAGGTTTTTAATAATCCTATAGCCTTTGTGGATGATGATGAAAATAAAATTGGACAATTATTATCTGGCTATGAAATACTCGGCCCTATCAAAAAAATACCAGAAATCATTGATGACTTGCAAATACAAGAAGTTATCATTGCGATTGCTAATATTAGTAAAGATAAGTTACATGATTTAATTCATATTATTTCTTCTAGATCAGTAACCATAAAAAGATTACCTCAATTATCAGAATATAAGGATGATGAACCTAACAAAATCATTGATGTTAATGTTGAAGATTTGCTTTCAAGAAAACCTGTTGAACTTGATAAGACAGGTATCAAAAGTTTTATTCACCATAAAACAGTTTTAGTCACTGGTGCAGGTGGCTCAATAGGTTCAGAGCTAGTGAGACAAATCGTTGATTATGAACCTGATTTATTAGTATTGTTTGATATCTATGAAAATGGTGTTTATGATTTACAGTCAGAATTAAATATTAAATTTAGAGAAACCAAAAAGAGAATACAACTCGTGATATTAATTGGTTCAGTTTATAATTACCAAAGATTAGAAGATGTATTTAAAACTTATAAACCAGATTTGGTCTTCCATGCTGCTGCATATAAGCATGTACCATTAATGGAAGATAGTGCTGTTGAAGCAGTTAGAACCAATATTTTAGGAACTTACAATGTATGTAAATTATCAGATATATATCAAGTCAAGAAAATGGTTTTAGTCTCATCAGATAAGGCGGTAAGACCAACCAACGTGATGGGCGCTACCAAGCGTTTTGCTGAAATGATTATTCAATCCTTTGCTAATCAATCAAAGACTTCTTATTCAGCTGTTAGATTTGGTAACGTATTAGGATCCAATGGTTCTGTAGTGCCTTTATTTAAAAAGCAAATTGAAAATGGTGGACCTGTTACTTTGACAGATAAACGAATCATCCGCTACTTTATGACGATTCCAGAAGCGAGTGGATTGATTTTACAATCGGCTGTTTTTGCAGAAGGTGGAGAAATCTTTATACTTGATATGGGTGAACCTGTTAAAATTTATGATTTGGCACTTAAAATGATTAAGTTATCGGGCTACAAACCTTTTGAAGAAATTGATATCAAAGTCATTGGTTTAAGACCAGGTGAAAAATTATATGAAGAGTTATTGGTAGATAAGAGTAACGGTCATATCAAAACCAATAATGAAAAAATATTTATAGAGAAAATTCCATGCCATATGGACATTAATAAAGAAGTATCTGATATTATTCAAATCTTTGAATCACTAGAGAATATTGAAATAAAACAGATGATTCGAAAGTATGTTGATACTTATCAACTTAAATTATAAAACAAGGTGGAAACATCTTGTTTTTTTCTTGGATAAGAAAATGTGAAATTTATCTTATTTTTGTTATAATAGAATTAGGAGTAAAACGATGATGAAATTAATAGAGAAACAAAAATTAAAACTTAATATTAGAAAACAAGGAATCAATGGTGAAGGCATTGGTTATTTTAACCGTGTAGCTGTTTTTGTTCCTGGAGCTATTCGTAAAGAAGTGGTAAATGTCGAAGTAGAGAAAGTGTATGATAATTACGCAGTGGCTAAAATCATCGATATAGAACGACCTTCAACAAAAAGAGTTTTACCACCTTGTAAATATTATGACCAATGTGGGCATTGTGATTTGCAACACATTGAATACAATGAACAATTGAAAATCAAACAATTAATCTTAGAACAATCATTTAAACGTTATACAAATTTAAATGAAGTGAAGAATAAAATTGATAAGACTTTAAATGACCAAGAAAAAGAACACTATAGTACCTATCTAGACTTGGTTTTAAAAAACACTAATTTTGGTTTAGCCATGGGTTATTATAAACCAATGACCAATCATTTTGTTTATATTGATCAATGCATTATTCAAGACAAAGAAATAAATCAAATTGCTGGTTTGGCATTGAAGTTATTTAGAAAATATAAAATGAAAGCTCATGATTTTAGAAATAAAGAAGGTACTTTGTTTAATTTGGTGATTCGTTATTTCAAAGATACTGATCAAGCATCGCTTGTAATTGTTGTCAATAGACAGACGCCTAAACTTAAACAAATCGCTAAAGAATTGGTTGATACATTTAAGTCAATTCAATCAGTAGGCTTTAGTATGTATCAAGCTGAAAGTCAATTGCTTGTTCATCCCCCAGTTGAAGTTCTTGCTGGTCAAGAACGTTTAATCACTAGATATCATGGTTTAGAATGTCATGTATCATTGGCAGGCGCTTATCCAAATCATCTTAAAGTATCTGAGATGATGGATGAAAATATCGTAAAATATACAGGTATGGCTGAGGATGACCTTGTACTTAACTTATATGAACAATCAAGTGTATCTTCTTTATTCTTCGCTCAATATGCCGAAAAAGTGATTGCTATTGATTATTTAGAAGATTCTATCTTAGACGCCAAGATTAATATTAAGAACTTAGCTATTAAAAATATTGAATTGATTCAAGATCATGTTGAAGCAGTGTTACCTAAGCTATTAAAAAATAATGATCAAACTAAAATCGTTATCTTAAATGCACCCAAACATGGTTTAAGTCAAACGACTATTGATTTATTGAATAAATATAAGGTGGACCAAGTTGTTTATATCTCTCAAAATCCATCTTCACTTGCCAAAGATATGGATAGATTAATGATGTCTTATTCTGTAAGTAAAATTATACCTGTGGATTTATACCCACAGACAGCAAGAATAGATAGTTTAACATTTATGAATAGATTATAAGGAGGCTATGATGTTATCAGATTTACAAATTGCTCAAAAAGCGAAAATGTCACATATTTTAGAGATTGCAAAAACCATTAATTTAAGTTCTGAAGATTTAGAACTCTATGGAGATTACAAGGCAAAGATTAGTTTTGACGCCATCAACCGCTACAAAAAGAATCCTAGAGGGAAAATAGTATTAGTCACAGCCATAAACCCAACCAAAGCTGGAGAAGGAAAATCGACCACCACCATTGGTTTAGGAGATTCTTTAAAAGCCTTAGGCTATAAGACAATGATCGCCTTAAGAGAACCATCTTTAGGTCCCGTCATGGGAATGAAGGGTGGAGCTGCTGGTGGAGGCTATGCTCAAGTGGTTCCTATGGAAGATATCAATCTTCATTTTACTGGAGATATTCATGCCATTGGCGCAAGCAATAACTTAATTTCATCTGTGATTGATAATCACCTATACCAAGGAAACGAACTCAATATCAATCCTGAAAAAGTTATTTGGAGAAGAGCCATTGATATGAATGACCGTTCTTTAAGAAAAATTCAAGTGGCTTTATCTTTAAAAAGAGAAGTTCCAAGATATGATGGTTTTGATATTACTGTAGCTTCTGAAGTTATGGCAGTATTATGTTTATCTAAAGATTTAGACGATTTAAAACAAAGATTAGCAGCAATGGTTGTTGCATATGATATGGATGACCAACCAATTACTGTTGCGGATTTAAAGATTCAAGGGGCTTTGGTCATGTTATTAAAAGATGCTATCAAGCCTAATTTAGTACAGACCTTAGAGAAAACACCGGCCTTAATTCATGGGGGTCCTTTTGCGAATATAGCCCACGGAGCTAATTCAATTATTGCGACTGATTTTGCTTCAAGAGTTAGTGACTATGTGGTCACAGAAGCAGGTTTTGGAGCTGATTTAGGGATGGAAAAATTCATGGATATTAAAATGCGTGTCATGGATACCATGCCTTCGGCTGTAGTCATTGTCGCGAGTATTAGAGCCTTAAAATTACATGGAAATGCATCTGATGATCTCTTAGATCAAGAAGATGTTCAAGCCTTAAAAGATGGCCTTGTGAACTTAGAAAAACATATTGAATCAGTTAAGACTTTTGACAGACCTTATGTGGTTGCTATCAATAGGTTCCCTAAAGATACCGAAAATGAAATTCAAGCCCTTATGGATTGGGCAAAAGATAATAATCATCCGATTTCTTTATCTGAAGTTTTTTCTAAGGGTAGTCAAGGTGGATTAGATCTTGCTCAAAAGGTTGTAGAAATTACCAAAGATGAAAATCCACATGAAAATAGACCATTATACCCATTAAATATGCCAATTAAAAATAAAATTGAAATTATTGCTAAAAAAATCTATGGGGCAGATGGCGTAGATTATGGTGAAAAAGCTTTAGAACAACTTCAAGCTTTTAACCATAATAAGTGGAATGATTTAGCTATTTGTATGGCTAAGACACCATTGTCTTTATCAGATGACCCTAAATTAAAAGGGAGACCACAAAATTTTAGAATTACAGTTAGAGAATTTAAACCGTCGATAGGTGCTGGTTTTATCGTGGCATTGACTGGACAAGTGATGACCATGCCTGGTTTACCTAAACATGGTGCTTATGAAAACATGGATGTTGTTGATGAAAAAATAATTGGATTGTTTTAGGTGATTTTATGGAAAAATTTATTAATTTTTTAAAAGAAAAAAGTATGAAAATTGTTAATAAAACCAATGAATTTGTTGATCAGACCAAAGATAAGATTAAAGACAACTTATTAAACGATCAACTAAAACGAAGATTTCAATTAGAAAACCCTCATAAAATGTTGGTATCTGAGAAAGTGACTCCAGTCAATATGATTCAAGAGTTAACTTCTAGCCACGCTAAAATATATGAAGACGATAATGTTTTTGTTTTTTATGGACCTAAAAAAGATAATGATATTCAAATTGGATATTATATTAGAAACCTAGCCACCATGGAGGAATTTATCGTTAAAGATATTTTAGAAGTGGAAGTACCTGTAACTTATAAAGAAAAGGTCTATGAAGTTCTAGCAACTGCAGTATACTGTGAGGCTTACAATGGATAAGGAACGTTTTATTGACATATATCGACAATATATCAAAAGAGAAGGATCTGAAGATTTATTAAATTACTTATTATCTAGCAAAAGTGATTTTTTTGAAGCTCCTTGTTCAACAAGGTATCATTTATCTGAACCAGGTGGCCTTTGTAAACATTCACTAAATGTTTATGATTGCTTAAAGGCTTATATGGAAAGACCTCGGGTCAAAGACGTCTATCAATTAAAGGCAAGTGATGAGTCTATCGCTATTGTGGCTTTACTTCATGACTTATGTAAAGTTAATGTCTATAAAAAAACCATGAGGAATATGAAGAACGATCAAGGACAATGGGTCCAAGTACCTTCCTATAATTTTGATGATGATCTTCCATATGGTCATGGTGAAAAATCAGTATATATTATTTCAGGTTTTATGAAATTGACTAGGGAAGAAGCCTTCGCTATTCGCTATCATATGGGCTTTTCAGCCGGTGAAGAAACAATGAATGTTGGTAAAGCTTTTCAGCTTTATCCTCTAGCTTTTGCCTTGTCCACTGCGGATATGGAGGCTACTTATTTTTTAGAAAATTAATCAATTGAGAAAGGAAAGAAACTTCTTAGGAGGTTTCTTTTTAGAGAAATACATGAAGAAAGTAAATAACGTTACTCAGGGTAAAATATTTGAAAAACTGGTTTTATTAGCCATCCCAATTCTATTAACAACCTTAAGTCAGATGGCTTACAATCTTACAGATATCTTTTGGATTGGCAGGGTAGATACAATTGGCCTTTCTGAAACAGATGCTGTAGCGGCTGTAGGAACAGCTTCTTATTTAACTTGGTTTTGTTTTGGTGTTATATTGATTGCTAAAATAGGGACATCTGTCAGAATTTCACACGCAGTGGGGCGTGATGAGATGGACAAAGTTAATGTCTATGCAAGTAATGGTTTATTATTGCAAACTGTTCTAGGACTTGTTTTTTCATTATTAACCTTATTTTTTTCAAAGGCTTATTTATCTATTTTTAATATTGAATCACAAACAATCATAGAATATGCAATGGATTATATTCCTATTATTGGTGGTTTAATTATTGTTCAGTTTATCGTTCATGGTTTTGTAGCTATTAATGAAGGACTTGGTCAAACGAAGATTAATTTATTGATTTTATCAGTTGGTTTTATATTCAATATGATATTAGACCCCTTGTTTATTTTGGTCTTTAAACTTGGTTTGACAGGCGCAGCGATTGCGACTGTATCATCACAAATAGTAACTTTAATTATTTTTTATATTGTTTATCATAAGTTAAATCCTGAAGTAAGAGCTTTTAAAGTCAAGAATTTTAATTTAGATGCTATGAAGAAAATCATCAAAGTAGGGTTGCCAGTAGGAACACAATCTATGTTTTTTACATTGATTGCTATTTATGTTGCTAGGCAAATTTATTTGTTTGGTGAAGACGTTGTGGCTGCTCAAAGAATTGGCGTTCAAATTGAACAATTAACTTGGATGATTGCTAGTGGTTTTCAAACAGCCATTACTGTTTTTGTAGGTCAAAACTTTGGGGCGAAAGCCTTTGACCGGGTTAGGATATCTGTGGCTTACGCTGCTATGGTTTTAATCCCTTATTCTTTATTAATCACAGGTCTATTGTACTTTATACCGGGTTCTTTAATGAGTATATTTGTTGATGAACCTGCCACCATTAAACATGGTATTGTCTATTTACAAATCATTGCTTTTTCTCAAATCTTTATGATTATTGAAGGGATAGGGACTGGTTTCTTTAATGGGATTGCTAAATCATATGTTCCATCCATTAATGGAATTGTTGGTAATAGTTTAAGAATACCCTTGGTCATAATATTAATTAAAACCATGGATGAAAGAGGAATATGGTGGTCTATTAATATTTCGACCATGGTCAAAGCCTTGGTTATCTTAATCGTATTTGCTTATTTCTTCTCTAGGATAGAACAAGTTAAAGTAAAAAAGTTAGTACTAAAGTAAGGAGTTTACATGGTTAGAAAATTTATTTCATATTACAAAAATCATAAAAAAGTATTTTATTTAGACATGATCTCGGCATTTTTAATGTCAGGAATTGATTTATTATATCCGATTGCCTTAAGGGTGATGTTGAATGATTATATACCTGATGGTAATATGAAATATATTATCTATCTAGGACTTGCCTTATTATTGATTTATATAATTAGGGCTAGATTATCATTTTATGTGACTTATAATGGCCATATGATGGGTGTCTTTATAGAAAGAGATATGCGTCATGACTTGTTTGAAAAATATGAAGAGTTGGATTATGAATTTTATGATGATAATCAAACCGGGGTTTTAATGTCGTACATTACCAATCACCTTCATGATATATCCGAAATGGCTCATCATGTACCAGAAGATATGTTTATTTCTGGAATTATGTTTCTTGGTTCATTTATATTTCTTGCGACCATATCCTTGGTTCTTACCATCATCATTTTTTCATTTGTGATTATCATTGTTTGGTTTTCTTGGTGGCGTCGAAAAAAAATGCTTGAAGCCCAAAGAAAAGTTAGGAAGAGTCATGGTGAACTTAATTCAAAAATTGAGAATTCTTTATCAGGTATTCGCTTGACTAAGGCATATAATAATGAAAACTATGAGTTAAATAGGTTCACTGATGTCAATCATCATTATGCAAATTCAAGAAAATTGTCATATTTTCAAATGGGTATTTTTCATGTGGGTAATCAGTTCTTCTTGAATATGTTGAATTTGCTCTTACTGGTGGTGGGAGGTTTATTTGTTTTCTACGATTATATTGACTATGTTGATTTATTTACTTATTACTTATATATATCATTTTTAACAAGACCGATTAACCGTTTAATCGCCATGATTGAACAAATTCAAAATGGTGTTTCTGGTTTTGAAAAATTTTATCAGGTTATGCAAGTTGATAAAAAAATTAAAGTTTTAGATCCGGTTGTACCTTTAGAAAACCCTAAAGGTCATATTACTTTTAATAATGTAGATTTTCATTATGGTAAAGATGCTCATCAGGTACTCCATAAATTCAATCTAGCAATTAAAGCTGGTGAAAAAATTGGTTTGATTGGTGAAACAGGTGTTGGAAAATCAACCATTTCTAAGTTAATACCAAGGTTTTATGATCCTATTGCTGGTGAAATACTGATTGATGGTAAAGATATTAAACATTATGATGTATCTTCATTAAGAAAAGCCATTGGTCATGTCCAACAAGACGTTTTTATATTCTACGGAACCATAAGAGAGAATATTTTATATGGCAATCTAGAAGCTACTGATGAAGATGTTATTGAAGCAGCTAAAAAAGCAAGAGTTCATGATTATATTATGACTTTAGAAAATGCTTATGATACAATAGCTGGTGAAAAGGGTGTTAAATTATCTGGTGGTCAAAAGCAAAGAATTGCGATTGCTAGATTGTTTTTAAAGAAACCAAAAATTGTTATTCTTGATGAAGCAACATCTGCCCTTGATAATGTGACTGAAAGATTAATTCAAGAGGCATTTGATGAATTAATCAAAGATAAAACAGCCATTATAATTGCCCATCGTTTATCGACGGTTAAATCTGTGGATAGGATTATTGTTTTGGGTGATGAAGGCATTGTAGAAATGGGAAACCATGAAGAATTAATGAATTTAAAAGGTATTTATTATTCTTTAATGAATGAATAGGGGGCATTATGGATTCGTATGTGTATTTAATTTTTACATTTATTTTTGTTTTTTTACTTTATGCTTATGTTGCTTTACATATCGCTATATCTATAGTCACGCCTAAAGTAAGAAAATTATCAGTTACAAGATTAGAAGAATCTGAAAGAGATACTTCTTTAATTCCCTTCTATGATAAGAATAAAACCAATGAGTATATGATTAAATCTAAGTATGGATATGATTTAGCTGTCTATGAATTGATCACCAATGACAAAAATAAAGATTTTGTTCTTATAGATCATGGCTATACTTATTCACACTATGGATCGATAAAATATGCAAAAATGATGATGGACCTAGGATTTAATGTTGTCATGTATGATCACAGGTTCCATGGTAAAAGTGGTGGTAAAAATTCGACACTAGGATATTATGAAAAAGATGACCTTAAGACCATTATTGACCATCTTTTTCAATTGTATGGTCCAATCTATTTAGGAACCTATGGGGAATCAATGGGTAGTTCAACGGTTTTACTTGAACAAGCCATCGATGATCGGGTTCAATTTGTAATTTCAGATGCAGGTTTTAAAGATTTGAAAACACAAATCGCAAGACAATTGAAAGTAAAAAGAATTCCTTATAAAATCTTTTACCCCATGGTTAATCTTTTTGTATATTTTATTGCTAAGGCTAATTTATCTAAAGTATCTCCCATGAAATCTATAGAAAATAGCACCATCCCTATGATGTTTATCCATGGTAAAGATGATGATTATATACCTTACCAAGATAGTGTAGATATGTTTGAAAGTTACCAAGGTCCGAAAATGCTTTTCCTAGCAGAAAAGCAAGCTTTTCATGCTAGATCATATTATTTTAACAAAGAAGTTTACTATCAAAAATTAAAAGACTTTAAAGATACTTATTTAAGAAACTCAAACTTATAATATCTTGACCTAAGTCAATAAATTCGCTATAATGTTATATGCAGCTAACATTATAGCTTTTTATTTTATGAATCTTGTTAGAAACATCTAACATAGCGGGAGGCATCATGACACTTCAAGACATTGTTCCTGGTCAAACATGTATAATTAAGGCAATAAGAACAAATAATTTAAGAAAAAGAATCATTGATATGGGGTTGATCATTGGGACCCAAGTCTATGTGAAAAAAACAGCACCTTTAGGTGATCCTGTTGAAATAATTGTACGAGGATATTCTTTAACACTAAGAAAGGCAGAAGCTAGAACTATCTTGGTAGAAAGGTTGGACACTGAATGAATATAGCCTTAATAGGAAATCCTAATGCAGGAAAAACAACATTATTCAATCAGTTAACTGGTTCAAACCAGTCTGTTGGTAATTGGCCTGGAGTCACAGTTGAAAAAAAATCTGGTAAATTAAAATCAGATAAGATTGAAGCTAATATTATTGATTTACCTGGTATTTATTCTTTATCTACCATTTCGCTTGAAGAAGAAATAGCCTCTTCATATGTTATGGATAGAAAAATGGATTTAATTATCAATATTGTTGATGCCAGTAATCTAGAAAGGAATTTATTCCTAACTTATCAATTGTTAGATTCAAATATACCTATGGTAGTTGCTTTAAATGGTATGGATATCATTCAAAGAAATGAAGAACACATAGATTACCAATCCTTATCTAAAGCACTAGATTTACCGGTGATACCTATCTCAGCCAGTAAAAAAATAGGTATTGATGATTTAATTAAAGCTATCGAAGTCTTTGATTTTTCTAAAGAAAGAAAACTCATTCAATATAATGAAATGGTTGAATCATATATAAAAGTTTTTGATAATTATATCAAAGATAGGTTTTTATCAATTAGATTCTTTGAAGATGGTTTAGTGGCTTTAGACCATGCGAAAGTATCCGAAAAAGATCAACCCATACTTATAGAACTTTATAATAAGAGTAAAGAGGAGTTAGAATTAGATATTGATATGGTTTTACCTGATGCCAGGTACCAACAAATCATAAATTTAATTCATCAAATATACAAAAAGAACGATTTAATAAAAGAAACAACCACAGATAAAATAGATAAAATATTAACTCATAAATATATGGGTCTACCCATTTTCATTGGTATTATGTTCTCGGTATTCTTCTTAGCTTTTGGACCCTTGGGAACTTGGATTACAGATCAATTTGTCTGGTTGATTGATGAGTTTTTTGCCTTAATTATAAGACTCGTTGATAACCTAGGAATGAGTCCTTATGTATCGAGTTTAATCACTCGAGGTATATTTGGTGGTTTAGCAGCGGTTGTTGGTTTTTTACCACAGTTAATGATATTATTCTTTGCTCTTGCCATATTAGAAGATTCAGGATATATGTCTAGAGCTGCCTTTATTATGGATAGGGCCTTAAGAAAATTTGGCTTAAGTGGTAAATCATTTATCCCTATGCTAATAGGCTTTGGTTGTTCAGTACCTGCCATTACAGCGACCAGAACCTTGGATAAAGATGAAGACAGAAAAATAACTTCCATGATTATACCCTTTGTTTCCTGTGGGGCTAAAGCACCTATTTATGGAGTCTTTGCGGGAGCTTTATTTGCAAGAGGATCTTATATAGTTGTATTTTCAATGTATTTACTAGGATTATTAGTGGCAATTCTATCGGCCATATTATTTAAGAAGTTATTCTTTAAAAGCGCTAGTGCGAATTATATCATGGAATTACCCCAATACCGTAAACCAACCATTAGAAATACCTGGTTACATACTTGGGATAGGTCAAAAGACTTCCTTATTAAAGCAGGAACTATTTTATTAGCAGCTTTTATTATTATTTGGTTCTTAAGTTATTTTGGATTGGTTGATGGAAAATTACAATTACTTACAGACGATCAAATCGGACAAAGTTTCTTAGGGTATATCGGTAAAGCTTTATTGCCATTATTTACCCCTATTGGCTTCAATGATTGGCCACAAACAGTGGCTATATTATCAGGCTTTGTAGCTAAGGAATCTGTGGTGGGTACCTTAGGAATTCTCTATGGTTCTACAGGAGATGTTGTCGAAAACGGTTCTGCCTTATACCCAGCAATTAGAGCTAACTTTACAGCTATTCAAGCTTATTCATTTATGGCTTTCTCATTATTGGCTATACCATGTATTGCTGCAGTATCAGCCTTAAAAAGAGAGCTGAAGTCTACCAAATGGTTTATATTTACTTTGGTTTATGAAATGCTAGTGGCTTATTTAGTCGCATTACTTATCTTCCAAATTGGTTCACTTCCTTCAGGAACTATCTTTACTATCCTATTTACTTCAACAATTGTCATTTTTGTTTTATTGATGGTTAGAAAGTTTATTAGACAAAAGGGTTCAGCTTGTGGATCTTGTGATGGATGTTCATCTTCATCAGCTTGTGGCTTGCCACAATTCAAAGAATTTAAGGAAAATATTGATAAGGAGAAATCAAAAGATGAAAACTAAAAGATATTCTGAATCTCTAGAAAATTATTTAGAAACCATTTATATGTTTGGTGGAGAAAATGTTAAATCTATTGACTTAGCAAATCATTTAGATGTAACAAGGGCTAGTGTGAATTCGGCCATTAATTCTTTAATTGAGAAGAAACTTGTAACCAAAGCATTATATGGTCATATTTCTTTAACTGAAGAAGGTGTTGAAGTATCAAAAAAGATTTTACAAAAGCACGAACTTCTAAAAGAATTTCTTATTGATATCTTACATGTGTCTCCTGAACAAGCTGAAAACGAAGCATGCGGTATTGAACATGTAATTTCTGATTATACTGCAAGTCAAATAAAAAAATTAATCAAGTCTATAAAGAATGATTCGCGAAAGTGAATCATTTTTTTTAACTGAGCCATTCGTGAATTTCAAGGTAGATTATGGTATAATAATTTAGAGGTGAATTATGCATGTAAATATTATTGGCGCTGGTTTAGCAGGTTGTGAAGCTGCATATCAATTGGCCAAAAGAAATATAAAAGTAAAACTATATGAAAGTAAAAAACAAAAAAAAACTCCAGCACAAAGTTTAGATACTTTTGCTGAGTTGGTTTGTTCGAATTCCTTAAGATCTGACTCTTTAATGAATGCTGCAGGTGTTATGAAAGAGGAGTTAAGAAAACTTGATTCTTTGCTTTTAAAAGCCGCAGACTTATACAAAGTACCTGCAGGTAACGCTTTGGCTGTGGATAGGGAACTATTCTCAAAATACATTACTAAAGAACTTGAAAAGCATCCCTTAATTGAAATCATCCATGAAGAAGTAACTTGTATTCCTCAAGGGCCATGTATACTAGCCACAGGTCCATTAACTCACTCAGGACTGGCTGAAGATATTCAAAAGTTTATTGGTGAAGATATGTTATATTTTTATGATGCAATTGCGCCTGTCATTGAAGCTGACTCTATTGATATGACAAAAGCCTATTTTAAAAGTCGTTATGATAAGGGTGATGCGGATTATATTAACTGCCCAATGAATGAAGAAGAGTACTCGAATTGGTACCAAGAAGTGATTGAGGCGAAAACCGCTGAAGTAAAGGATTTTGAAATGAAAGTCTTTGAAGGGTGTATGCCTTTTGAAGAGATGGCTAAACGAGGATATCAAACATTATTGTTTGGACCATTAAAGCCAGTTGGTTTAGAAAAACCAGGTGAAAAAAGACCTTTTGCTGTTGTACAATTGAGACAAGATAATTTAAAGAAAACCATGTATAATATCGTAGGTTTTCAAACACATTTGACTTTTTCTGAACAAAAGCGAATCATTCAAATGATACCAGGATTAGAAAAGGCTAAAATAATTAGATATGGAATTATGCATCGAAATACCTTTATCAATGCACCTCATGCCATTAATGAATATTATCAGTCAAAGAAAAGAGATGATTTATTCTTTGCTGGACAATTAAGCGGCGTAGAAGGATACGTTGAATCTATTGCTTCTGGTCTTGTTGCTGGATTAAATATGGCAAGGTTTTTAAAAGGTTTGAATTTAATTAAAATGCCTATAGATTCAGCTATTGGATCTCAAGCTGATTATATAGCTCATGCTCCAATAGATTCTTTCCAACCCATGAACACAAATTTTGGAATATTTCCTGATTTAAAAGAAAAACATAAGAAAAAAGAGCGTAAAAACTTATATGCTCAAAGGGCTTTAGATGCCATAGACCAAATCATAAAGGATGAAAATATTGACCAATAAAGAAATCATTCAAAAATACCAAGAATATTTAGAAAATGATAAAATGTATTCTAGTCATACAGTAAAAGCTTATATCAATGATCTTCAAACATTGATACATTTTTTGGTGGAAGAAGACTTAGGAGATTTAGGTTACATGACTCATAGAATTGCTAAATTTTATGTTGCTAGTTTACATAGTCATTATGATCCTAAATCAATCAGAAGAAAAATTAGTTCAGTAAGAAGCTTGTTTGATTATTTGATAGAAGAAGAAATATTAAAGGATAATCCTTTTGAAAATGTTGATCTACCTAAAATCAAAAAAACTTTGCCTAAATTTATCTATGAAGAAGAAATGTTAAAGTTTCTTAACAAGATTGATGTAAAAACCAATTTAGGATTAAGAAACAAAGTAATCTTTGAGTTGTTGTATGGTTCTGGACTTCGGGTTTCTGAATTAACAGGTATTCAATTATCAGATATCGATTTTATTAACCAAGAGATTATTATTCATGGGAAAGGCTCTAAAGATCGATTGGTTCCCCTTCATGATTTGGCTATTCAAACCATTAAAGATTACTTGAAAACTTCAAGAATTGAATTAGCTTTAAAGCACAAAGAAAAAACCAATTTATTATTATTGAATTATAAAGGCACAGCCTTAACGCCTAGGGGTGTTAGGGTTATCCTAAATAAAGAGTTAGAAAAGCAAGCTTCAGCGATGAATTTAACTCCACACTCATTTAGACATTCATTTGCGACTCACTTATTAAATAGGGGCGTTGATTTAAGAGTTGTTCAAGAGCTCTTAGGTCATGTGTCTCTTTCAACAACTCAAATATATACAAAAATATCAAGAGAAAAACTTCAAGATGAGTATTTAAAGGCTCATCCAAGAGCCTTTAAGAAAGGATAAATTTTATGGCTATTGAAACCAAGAAAGATTTAAGAAATTTATTAATTTATCAAGTTTATGTTAGAAATTATTCTGAAGAAGGTTCTTTTAGTTCTTTAAGAAATGATCTTCAAAGAATCAAAGATTTAGGTGTCGATATAGTTTACCTTTTACCAATTCATCCTATCGGAAAAGCCAATAGGAAAGGACAACTTGGATCACCATATTCTATTAGTGATTATTATGGTATTAATCCTGAATTAGGCTCTTTAGATGATTTTAAATTACTAATCAAAGCGATTCACGATTTAGATATGAAAATTATGATGGATATTGTATTTAACCATACCTCTCATGATTCAGTATTACTAAAAGAACACCCTGAATTCTTTTATAAAAAAGATGGTAAATTTGCAAATAAAGTTGGCGATTGGTGGGATATTACAGACTTAGATTTTCATAATAAAGAACTTCATCAAACCCTTATTAATGTCATAGAATATTGGACGGATTTAGGTATTGATGCTTATAGGTTTGATGTTGCTAGTTTATTACCCCTAGACTTTTTAATATCGATGAAAGAAGCTGTTTTAAATAAGAATCCTTATACAATCTTTCTTAGTGAATCTGTTCATGGAGGTTTCTGTAAATATTTAAGGAATTTAGGCTTTGATTGTTTAAGTGAATCTGAAATATTCCAAGTATTTGATATGGCTTATGACTATGATATCCATCCATATTTTGAAGGCTATTTAAGAGGAGATTTACCTTTCAAAAGATATCTAGAGGAGTTAAACAAACAAGAAGAAATCTATCCTGAAAATTATATTAAAATGAGAAATTTAGAAAACCATGATTTTGGAAGATTTGCAAAAATGGTTGATAATAACATTTTAAAAATTCAACAATGGTTAGCTTTAACATTCTTTTCTAATGGCTCTACAATGATTTATAATGGACAAGAATTTTGTGATGATCATTTGCCTGATTTATTCAATAAAGATCTTATCAATTGGAAGGGACATAATCTTTCTAAATTTATTAGTGATTTAAATCGTATAACAAAAAATGAAGTCAGAAGTCATGGGGCTTATGATATAGAATTACAGGATAAAGATGTTTACATAGGGCACTACAAGTTAAATAACCAAAAATTTGTTGGTATTTTCAATGTTGGGTTAGAATATGGTAGAATTAATGTTCCTTTAGATGATGGTAAGTACATCAATGAAATTACCAAAAAAGAAATCATCATCAAGAATAATCAAATAACATTGATAGAAGAACCCATAATTATTTTAACTAATTAAGGATATCTTATGAAAATTAAAATAATCTCAGTAGGAAAGATAAAAGAAAAATATTTTAAAAATGCTATCGATGAATACTCAAAAAGGATTAGTAAATATTCAAAACTAGAATTTTTAGAAGTTCCTGATGAAAAAGCACCAGAGAGTTTATCTGATAAAGATATGGAAATCATTAAGGATAAAGAAGGAGAAAAAATATTATCTAAAATTAACAATGAATATATTATAGTTTTAGATATTTTTGGTAATCAATTAGATAGTATAGACTTATCCAAAAAAATAATTGATATTTTTTCTTATCAATCTTCTGATATAGTATTCATAATAGGAGGATCATTAGGTTTATCAAAACAAGTTATAGATAAAGCAAATTTGAAATTATCTTTCTCTAAATTAACATTTCCTCATCAATTAATGAAGGTATTATTATTAGAACAAATATATCGTTCATTTAGAATTATTAATAACGAGCCGTATCACAAATAGTTGCAACTTATGATATAAACACCATAACAAAGCCCTTTTAGGTTTTTTTATTTATTTCAGGGATGAAATGATTTTTATTTAGATTTATGATATTCTAAATTAATAAACCGTAAGGGGATAACTATTCAGTCCTCAAATGAGGGCTGTTTTTAAGGAGAGGAATATATGAAACACATAGATGAGTTTGTCAAAATTGATTTGCATATTCACAGTGAGGCAAGTAAAACTAAAAGTGGTGATGAAGGCTTGGTTTCGGGTATGAACAAAGATAATATCGAAACACTGTTGGATAAATTAGATGATAATAAAATAAATGTATTTTCAATCACAGATCATAACACATTTGATTTTGAACTTTATAAGTTGATTAAAGATACAATTGCACAAGGCAGTTACGATAGTATCAAAAATATTCTACCTGCAGTAGAATTTGATTTAGAGTTTGACCCAGAATTTTATGAGGTTGTAGAGAAAGAAAGTGAAATTGAACTATCTGAAGATAAAAAATGTACCATACATGTAATATCAATCTTCAATGATAATAATCAGGATGAGCTAAGTAAACTTAGCGAAAACTTGAAGGAATTGTACAAAAAGAAACTTAATATTCTACATCAAGAGAGTATTGAAATAGGTGTGGAAATTGCCAAGAAGAATATAAACGTTGTTTTTAATGAAAACGACTTAAGTGAGTTATTTAAAAGCATTAATGTTAATTTTTTGCTTATAGCTCACCAAAAAGGACCATACATGAATAGAAGCATGAAAACTGAAAACGATTTTACAAACTTGAGTTATCAGATTAAGGAAAAATTGCTTTTTATTAAATATTTTGATGCTTTGGAGTTTAAACAGCTCAGATCAAACATTTCACTTAAATCTTATTTAAGAGGAAAAGCAATAAATTTCATTTCCGGATCTGATTGTCATAATTGGAATTTTTATCCTATGAATAGTGAAAAAGAACTTAATACACACTCGAAGTTGATTCAGAAAGAAGATAATAGAAGATTCGAATATACATATTTGAAGTGTGATTCTTCTTTTGAAGGATTAAAAATAGCACTAACTGGAGACTCTGATTCTAGAATTTACTTGTCAGAACCGAATGTGGAAGATAGAGTTTATTTAAAGTCTTTAGATGTGAAAGTCTCAGGGAATCCAATTAACATTCCTCTTTCTTATGGTATTAATGCGATTATAGGTAACAATACAAGTGGCAAAACTTTATTGATTAATACTGCATTTGATAAATTCAACGAACATGGAAACGGAGAGCCATTTTGTAGAAAGTATGATTTTTGGCCAAGCAAACTTAATTTGAATGAGTTTGACTATGAGTTTATTGCACAAGGCGACATTGTTAATAAATTTTCTAAAGATAAGGAACTAGAGAGGGAGTTTGATGGGAAGTTTAAGGATATAGATTATTCAAAGTATGATCAAATCATAGAACAGGCATCAATAAGGTTGCTTAGAAAAATTAAATATAATACAGACGTTAAAAATGCTCAGAATGGACTAGATATTGATATTAAATTACCAAGCAGAAAATTAAAACCTTATCAGCTTGTTATAACTACTAGTCCTGCTAAAGTTGTTATTAGAAATACTCGAGTAATTTCACAAATTGAAGCTGTAATAGATAAACTATTTTTAATCTACCCAACAGTAAAACCACTTTTTCACAAAGTGATACATGAGATTTTACAGTTAATAATTCCGGTATATAGATATTATACGAAACAGAAAATTGATGACAATAAGTCAAAAGCAATGGTTGATGCATTTAGACAAAGTATCTTGGATTATAATAATAAGACTAGAGAAAATCAAAGTCAGTATTCAGATACGAATCAATTCTTGAATGTAAATGATTCTAAAATTGTGATTTACAATAACTTTATCAATTTATTAAAATTGAAGGATGTTGTGTTGTCACCACCCATCAAAGAAGGAACAAATTATAACCCTAAGGATGCGGTGAACACAGAAGGTGATTTCAAATTTATTAAGTCGTCAGAAAACATTTTGAATGACAAGACCTTGAAAGAAATCCTTGAATCTCCATTTAAAGCTAATTATAAGTATGAAAACATATTGCAAATGACAGTAGAACAGGCTATTGACGCTTTAGTGCAAAACAGTACCGATATAGTTAACTCTACTTCATTAAGTGAAAGATATAGAGCTCTATTACAAAGAAAAATTAGTAGTGATTATAGAAAAGTTAAGCTTAGCATAGTTGATAGTGAAAACGGATTGAAAAATCAAAGTCCAGGCAAGAATGCGATAACATATTTACGATTAAAGAATATATCAAATCAAGAAAATATATATGTCATTGATCAACCAGAAGATCAAATAGGACCGACTGATATAAAGAAAAAGCTAAAGTCAATATTGAGAAAACTAGCTTCTAAATCTCAAATCATAATGATAACACATAACCCGTATTTAGTTGTAAATCTTGATGTTGACAATGTAATACAACTAGACAACACATCAGGTAAAATGGAGGTAAGCTTTGGTGCATTATATCATAAAGATAATGGTAATATAATTGACATAGTAGCAAATTCCCTTGAAGGTGGATATGAAGCAATTAAAGAGAGGATGGATAGATATGAAAGAAATAATCATTAAAAAAAATAAGAATCAAATAGATGTGCAAATTAATGAAACAAAAATCTGTTCAGTAACTTTAGATGATAAGGTGATTAATGGCTCAGATTTATATAAATCTTATAGTTGGAATATTGATGATGAATATAAACTTTCTGATTCAAATGAAAGTATTGAAAAAGAAGAACATGAGAAGACTAATATAGATTATTTATATGAGAATGTTTGTGAGTTTTTTTCAGGATTGATTTTAAGAATTCAAGAAGAGAAGGAACTTCTTCCATCTGAAAATAATCAAATTAATGCTGATGTTAAGGATAGGATTGAAAAAATTAAAATAATTTCCGAAGAAATACTTGAAGAGGAATAGTGCATTTAGTATGGAGAGTTATTGATTTGACTAAGTATTGATAAAAATTAGTAATACAGATTTAACAAAAAGTATTTATCCTTATTTAGATATTGTGAAATGATATTGAAATCTCATATTTATTGAATTGAGTTCAGAGGGCATTTTATGGGCAATTATGTTAAACATCATTACATCCCCCAATTTATTTTAAAAAGATTTTCACACGATAATAAAGTGAATGTTTTTAATCATATTAAGTTTTCATTAACAAGTATATCAATAAGAAACCTATTTATGGTTGAGAATCTTTATGACTATTATGTTTATGAAGATATTAAAGTGATAGAAAAAGAGTTGGCTTCTAAAATTGAGTCCCCAATGGGACAAATCTGTAGTCGAGTAGTTAAAGAGTTAAAGGAAAAACCAAAAAACATAACCTTTACTAGAAAGGAACTATTGATTATTAAGAAATATATGATGTTGCAGTTTTATAGAACAGAAGGCAATATGACATATTACATTGGCTCTAATATTAGTAGAAAGAATGAATTATCTAAGTATAATATTAATCAAGACTGTTGTTTTTAAAAATAGTAGAGGAGAGATGGAATGTTTACTGTTAAAAAATATATTATCGGACTACTTATTGGAACAATGATTTTTTCAGGTATTGCCATAGTGGATGATATGATAGTGAAAATATCAATGGCGGCAGCTTCATCAGTAGCTTTTACAGTAGTAGGTAGTTTTTATTCAGCTGGCTTAATAACTAGTAAAGCTGAAGGCGGTAAGGCTAGAATGATAATTTTTGTTATATTACTTTGTTTTTTTCAGTATGTCTTCACTCAAATAGCCAAAGGTATAATATGGTTATTCTCATTTCCAATATGGATTTATATTGCTATTTTATCCTTTTCAATAGCAGTTCTTATCTTAGTAATGTTATATAAAGACAAAAAAGTCAAACAAAAATATAATGCAATTTTTAAGATTGAGAATAGAGTTGATGATTCCAGTGAACAGACATTAAATAAGTCTCCTAGTGTTGATGATAATCCTATTGTTAAGTATATGACTATTAGGGAGTTGTTGAAAAACGAGAAAAATCTAGACTATATTAAAGCTTATCATAACAATCCGCATAGTCCCGGTTTAGAATATGTGAAAGTATATAAGAGTGCGTTAAATCATTCTAAGATTAAAGGCTATATTAAGATGGATAATGCAACTGCTTTTTGGGGGGATGTATATTATGCAGAAGATAGAAGATGGATGAAGTTCGATTATTAGTTATTATTGGCAACTTAAAAAAAGGAAGGATGGATAAGTATGTCAGAACCAATTAAACATCATTTTATCCCACAGTTTATATTGCGTAATTTTTTAGATGAAAACCAAATAAACTATTGGAACATGAAAACTGGGAAGTTTGAGAGAAGAAATCCAAAGAGTATTTTTATGAGAAAGAATCTATATAAGGATGTTGAAAATCATCCTGATGAGATTATGACTATAGAAAAGAAATTTGCATCTTTAGAACGCGAGGTATCAGAGTTAATCAATAATAAAATACTTGATAAAAAGGAAATACGAATTACAAGAGCAGATAATGAGTTACTGAGAAGATTTTTGTTTTTACTAGGTTTTAGAAGTGAAAATAGGAAACGTCAGTATCGCGATGAATTATTTGATCAATTTACAATTGAAACTTTAAAACCATTTGTCAAAAATAATAATTATGTAGATCTTTGGCTAAGAGAGTTAAATGAGATGCTAGATTTGGCATCTTTCGGAGAACTACAGAATAATAAAGAAATTTCAACTGTTATTAAGATGGATTTGCAAAGTGAGTTAAGAGACTACTATATGAGTTTTGTTGAAGCCAGAGGGCAAGAGTTTATCCTTTCGGATATTTATCCAACTACTGAGATTTTCCCTATTGATATATCAACTAAAACCAAAATCGATTTACACGCCTTTTTCCCAATATCTCCAAATAGAGTACTAATCCTTAATTATGTTATTTTCAGAAAAGATAGAAAAGTAGATGAGCCAATGATAAATGCAATGAGAAATTTTTCTAGAGTTGGTCCTACAATAATTGAAATTCCAAGAGTTAAATATGTTAAAAGAGGTACTTTTAGTCAAGAAGACGAGTATACTTATACAGTTAGAAAGATTTATGAAGATGAAGTATCTTATATCAATAGTCTTTACTTAAACGAGGCCAAGGACGGGTTTATATTTAATGACTTTAGTAAAGTTTTGAAATCAATTCAAAACTACAATAATGTTGAACAATACAAAAGGAAAAACGCTTTTGAAGGAGTTGAAGATATCATAAATAATTCATAATTAGTTGCACCTATTTACGATACAACGAGCCGTACCATACCATAAGTAATTGGAACATATGATATAAAGCGCATAACAAAGGCATATACATCGTTTAGCATTTACAATGCATGATTCATATATGGTCAGAATTACCTGTCTTTTATAATTGTTCACTATATAGTATAATTGAACAGGAAGAGATGATACTTCAGACATAGGAGGGGTTTGAATGGCAAAAAAAGAATACACTACTATATTAGGTATCAGTATTTCACTATTTTTATTAGGTTTTCTATTGTTAGTAACTAGCACAGTTTTGCAAAACAGTGGAAGTGTACAGCCGTGGATTTACAACATTCTAGGATTTAGTTTCTTTCCTGTTTGTTTAGCAAGTTTGTTTATATTATTAAAAAATCGTAAGAAGATCAAAGAATACGAAGATAACAAGAAAATGGAAAAAGGTAGAGAAATTGTTGAGAATAAAGATGATACACTCTTAAATCTCAATGCGTTGTTAGGGAACACTAAGAAATATTCATTCATTATTCCGCTAGTTGCAGGTGTTGTATTGTTAACTTTATGGGGTGTTATACTTGATCTCTTAATGGGATATCAGCTCGAGGAATTTGATATCTATAGTTCTTTATTGGTTATTATGGCTACTGGAATATCTTCTTTTGGGACATATTGGAGTTATCGTAGAAGAGTCAAATATCTAGAACTATATGATAAAGATAAAGAAACACTGAAAATTGAACTAATCGATATAAAAAACAATCAAGATAAACATACTAGAAATTATGATATTACAGATATAAATTATATTGATTCGCTTTTATTGGGTTTGGGTGAAAACTTGCATCAAACCAATCCTGAAGAAGCCTTACTAAAATATCTTAAAAAAACATACGGACTAAAAAAATACAAAAACTTATGGTATTTTATACCTCCCCAAGTCTTTGGATTAATTTTCATTATATTTCATGGTGGTTTATCAGTCTTGAATGAAGGTAACTTTTGGTTCACATGGATTGGAACAAACTTAGTATTCGGGACAATCTATATAATGTTTAGATTATCACAAAGAGAAGGTAAATACATTGTTGAAAACTATAAGCAAAACAAAAAAGATACAATTAAGTACCTTGAGCAAAGGAGATTGGTTATATTAGGAATTAGTACAAGGTTCAACCCTCAAGTAAATACTTTGAAATACGATATATTAATCCACTTAATTAAGAGGGTTGATGTTAATCAGTTTGAATAAATATCGGGGTATTAATATGGAGTGTGATAAGATATTTGGAGAATTAAAGGACTAAATTGGCTTTATAATGAGTTGCTACCTTGTTTAGAGAGCGTTGTTGGATCTACAATTGCTTCAATTATTGTACTAATACTTTTTATTTGTATCCTTGCAATTGTAAGTGTGTCTATAGGGGTTATAATTAGATTTTTTAGGGATATATTCTAGATGGAACATAACCCATAATATGTTCCAACTAAAAATGAGACAACGAGCCATACTATAAGTAGTTGCGGCTTATGTCACAGACACCATAACAAAGCCCTTTTTGGGCTTTTTTTATTATTTTCAGGGATGAACTGACTTATAGAAATGTTTATGATATACTGATTTTAGAAACCGTAAGGGGAAAACTATGCTGACCTCAAATGAGGGCTGTTTTTAAGGAGAGGTATATGTTTGACGTAACTACTGAAAAATATAATGGAGTAGAATTTCATTTTATAAAATATGAAAAATTTACAACTAGATTGAAAGATTATTTAGATGAATCACTTTCAACAATTTATAAAGGTGATTTCACTCGTGATATTGAAGTTGTAAAAAACATGTTGAGAAAATTCTTTTTAAATAAGGCTAAATCAACTACTTTATATGGTTCAATAGCTGAACTGTTAATTCATTTATTTTTAAAGAATCAAGGCGCATTACAACTATCACTTTTTGGTAATCTTGAGGAGATTAGAACAATTAAGAAAGGTTTTGATGGATATTATTTACACAAGAATATCGAGTGGATTATGGAAAGTAAATCTAGTAAAAGTTCAACAAAAGGTGTTACACATTTAAAAAATATTAAAGAGTCTCATTCAGATATAGAAATGAAAATAAATGGTAGTCGTCCTGAAATCAACCCATGGGAAAATGCATATAATCATGTGAGATTAATAGAAATTGATATAGACAAGAGTATTTATAACAATTTAAAAAGGATGTCGGATCTATATGAGAAAGATGTATTTCAAGAGATTGAAAAATATAACATTATTAACTCATCTACTATAGGGTTTAAATCGAATGAAAATATTTTTGATAAGTTTAGTGTAAATGACTTTGATAATTTTATTGCCCAATCCAAATTTAAAGATATGATTATCATTTGTATTGAACACAAAATTATTGTTGATATCTTGAGGTACTTCAATATAGAAAATGGTGATACATATGAGTAAAAATTTAAAACAAGATTTATCAAACCTTAAAAGAAATAATATGTTCCAAAATATCATGAAAAAATTATGTTTATCTAAAGAACTAGAGACTACTGAAGAAGTTTTTATACTGAATTTTGCAATGATCCTTATAGAAATGTATAAGAAGTATAACAAAAAAACATTAATTGAGTTCTCGTACTTCGTAATTTTGAAATATTCACTTACATCAAAAAATTATTTACCGTTATATGATTTTTCTTATGAAATGGGATTTTACCCAATAATTGATGAGATTTTCAAACATAAACTAGTTGATTTCGATAGCCCTAGACAAGTAATTTACCATTCTTTAGTTAATGATTACAAGGATGATTATGTAAATACTTTTGAGCAAAAAGAGTCTAAAAGCAACTTCATTAAGTCTAAAGAAAAAGAAATTAGTTATACTGCACCTACATCATATGGCAAAAGTGAAGTTATGATATCTCTGGTAAAAGATGGAAATTATAACAATGTTTGTATTATTGTCCCCTCTAAATCATTGTTAGTTCAGACTTTCAATAGTCTTAAATCTTCTGAATTAAATTATAAATTGATTCTACATGATGAAATGTACAAGCCTGATGAATCTAGGAAGAATCTCTTTATTTTAACTCAAGAAAGGGCATTACGCTTATTTGATAAATGGAAACCAGACTTTGACATCATTTTTGTTGATGAAGCACATAATTTGCTGGACTTAGATTCAGAGAGAAGGTCTGTTTTGTTAGCTAGATTTCTCAAAAAGTATAAGAAATCTAGAAATACTAGAATTGCATATCTTTCACCTTTTGTGGCTAAAACGTCTAGTTTGAAGATGAATGATGTAGAAATTTCTAATTATAAGATTGAATACAATATGAAAGAACCAGAATTGTATTTGTACAACAAACAATGTGAAACTTATTATTACAATCGATTTACTAACGAATTTTACTATATAAAAACTGACTATGATTCGTATTTAGAATATATCATTGAAAATTCTAATCAGAAGAACTTTGTTTATATTACTCAACCAAAGAAGATTGAAGAGTTTGCCCATCAGTTAATTAAACATTTACCTGACATTGAATCAAATGATTTAGCTGAACTTATTTCAACAATAGAGGGTGAAGTCGATACTAATTATAATTTAGTAGAATGCTTAAAAAAAGGGGTAATATATCTTCATGCTCAAATGCCACAAATTATAAAAGAGTTTTTAGAGAGTAAGTTCAAAGAACTTTCAGATTTGAAGTGTGTAATAGGTAATAGTGTTGTTTTAGAAGGAATTAACATGCCTGTTCAAACTATGTTTATTTTGTCACAAAGTTATCTAAACGAGAAGAAAGCTCTTAACCTCATAGGAAGGGTGAATAGATTAAATTTTATTTTCAATTCAAAAGAGAATAATCTTGATATGCTTGTGCCAAGAATTCACTTTGTAGATACTGTTTACTATAATTCAAGAACATCAAAGCTAAGTAATTTCATGCTAAGATTACGTTCAACAGATTTTGATGATGACATTAAGAATCCTTTACTCGACAATTTCGAAAACATTACTGAAAAAGAAAGAGTAATACTACATGAAGAGGAATGCTTAGATGAAGATACAAAAGAAGATGTTATCAAAAATCTTGAGAAAACATTAATCAAAAATGGAGTAAGTAAATTTTATAAGAACTTTGAAGTTAGTTTAAAAAGAATTTACAATAATATTGTGAAATTAAGAGATAATTATGAGAACATATATGACAGGCTATATGCAATATTTATTCGATCTAATGAGAATAATACTGTGTATGGAGTAAAAAGGTTGCAAAAACCCGAGGCTAGAATGTTCTACCATTATTACTTAGCTAACAACTATTTCAAAGGTCTAAAAGAGAATATTAGATTGCAATATACATTTTATAAAACAAAAGTTAATGATGATTACAAATTGTATGTTGATAAGTTCGGAGAGATTTCATATAGAAGTGATGATTATGAAGAATCCTTCAAGAAATGCTATATTAATTTAAAAGGGAAATCTGATAAGGATTTAAAAAACATTGCAATTAGAAAAATAAGTGTGGAAGAAAAATTTATCAAGTATACATTGGGATCATTTGTAGATGCGATGTATGAATTAGGTTTAATTGTTCTTGAGGAATACAACTATTTCCACTATGGTACAACGAGATTAGAAGAATTAGATCTTATATATAGGGGAATACCATTTTATCTTGTAAAAGCTATAACAGATGACAAACAAATTGAAAACATTATTATAGATAATTTTGGGAACCTATTAGCGAATCAAATATTTTTAGAATATCTAAAGACAAAACCAGTTCTTTTTAGATTTGAAGTAGAAAAATATATCATGAATGTTTAAAAGGAGTTAACTATGGTTGATTATGAAAAAAGAAGGTACGCAATTTTAAAAGAATATTTTAAAAATAAAAATAGATATATATACGAGAAACACATAGTGTCTATTTTAGATGATCTAAAAGAAATGTTTGACAAACATAGTGTAGTTATGGAACAGGGAACCATATTATATAGAAGTCAAATTGGTTCTGAATGGGTTGAAGAAAATGGTAATGGGCAGTTACTACCTTATAATAAGGCTAGAATGTATCCAAGAAAAAGACTTGCTCGAGAAGGAAGAGCAAACCCTAAGGGAATTCCCTACTTATATTTAGCATCCGACACTGAAACATCACTCAATGAGGTTAGAGCATGGCCAGGACAGGAAGTGTCAACGTGTACATTTACAAGCGAAAAAGAGCTAAGATTAGTAGATCTAAGTAAAAAAAGAGAGTCAGGACTAGCATCAATGGTTATCAATATCAAAAAGGGTAAGATTATGTCCAAAGATTCTAATGACAACTTACTTGGTGAAATTAATCAGGCTTTTACTACTCCAGTGAGAAATTCGGATGATTCATCAGATTATGTAGTCACACAAATTATATCAGAACTTATAAAAACAGAAGGATATGATGGGATTGTGTATAACTCTTATTTTACAAAAAGTGGTAAGAATATTGTGATTTTCGATAGTTCTAATATGATCATTAAGAATGGTCTTGTTTTTAGAATAAATGCATTTAATATTGAATATGAGCAAATTTCGAATGCTGTTCGATATAAAAATTAACTAGATTTTAATTGTTAAACGATTCATATTAAGTTGCAATTAAAAGTGATACAACGAGCCATATCATAAATGATTAAAAAAATGATATAAAAAGCATATCAAAGCCCTTTCGGGCTTTTTTTATTTGATAGGGACATGTAACATATATGAATTTGTATCCAAAAGATGAAAAATTATTTGAGACTATACTATATATGGTGGAATACTTCATACAATTAACTTTTCCTATTCCAAGGATATAAAATCTTAAAAAAGAATCGAGAATACTTGAAGGAGGTCTTTCAAGAGAAATAATAATTTTATGACAAGATTTTGTAGGTTATATCATATTAGAATAAGGTGTGAGTTTAAGAAATTCAATATCATCCTTTTTACTATCTATCAATGTATCAATTTTTAGTGATATGCTTTTTTTTATAACCTGTGTTATTATTGTTAATGAAATATATTTCAGGACATTGTTTAAAAACTTGTGTATATATTTACAGAAGCAATTTATTGTGCTTATTGAATGGAGAACTGCGTGGATTACAATATTATTAAAGAAATTTTAAACGGAGATAAAAATCAATTTAATCAACTCATAGATAAGTACTACTATGAGATCTTTAAGTTTACATATAATCAAGTGAACGATGTCGAAAAGACAAAAGATGTTGTTCAAGAAATATTCATGAGGATATATAAAAAGCTAAGCAAATATAATCCTAAGAAAGCGTCTTTTAGAACATGGATCTATAGGATTGCGAATAACTACTGCATTAATTACCATCGAGACCATCATAAAGATCAACATCTTGTTCTTCATGGAGAAAGAATATCGGATTCTGAAGATATATTGAACAACTTGATAAAAAAGGAAGATGTTTCATATATTTTAGATCTTATGGAAAAAAACTTGAGTCAAAGAAACTACAAAATACTGATTTTGCATTTTTATAGCGATTTATCGCAAACAGATATTGGAGAAACTATGAATCTTGCGCCTAAAACAGTTAGAAATATTGTTTCAGAAAGCATTCAAAAAATTAGAGCATTAGTCGGAGGTGAATGACTTGTATAATTATAAAAAAACATGTTTAATCACAGATCAAGATATTCATTTATTTTATAATGAAGAAAAGAATAAAATTATGTCCAGCATTAATGAAGTGAAATCAGAAAATCTTTATATATTTCCCTTTATTAAATATGCTTGGATGCCTGTTTTACTGATAATTGTTAGCCTTAGTCTTATTTTGTTTATCAAACCAATTACAGGAGATGATGATAGGCAGATTTTTAAAAATAATTTTCATTTGGTGAGTCAAAAATTATCAGATATAGTTGATCATGCTAGTATCAATGATTTAAGTAAGCACAGAACAAATCAGATGAAAGAATTATCTTATTCCAAATTTATAGATAGACAATCCCTCTTAGATGCATATCTTAAAGGTGAAACAAATATTGTATATGATGACTATTTAGAGCAACTTTTAACAACCAAGGACTTTATAGAAGACATTGAAGATATTGTTTTGAATTCATCGAATTGGCAGTTAGATGAGGACATTATCCCTGATGAAAATATAGATGTATCCTTTAGGTTCCTTTTGTCTAGTGATGACTATATTGTGATCAAAAAGAGGAGTGGCCAAGAATATTCAACAATAAAACTTGGTATAGAAAGTAATCAACTTATTTATTATGATATCCATTATAGTTACGATTTTTCTTCGGATTTCATTAATAATGAAGCATCACTAAATTTTAATTATTTTCATTTTATTGAAGATGATCAAGCTGTATATATTAATAGTCTAACTGATCTATTTACATTAAGATATACATCAATTATTGATGGATCTCAATTCACAATTAGTCGGGGTAATCAGGTTGTTGAAGGACTAGAATCCTCAGATGGCTATAGCTTTTACTCATATGACTCAGAGGCTTTGGTCACACGATACTTTCAAGTCGTGGATGAAGTTATTGTATCTGAAACCTTTGATGTTTATAGTAACCATGGTTTGTTATACCGGTATGAGGACCTAGATTATTCTAGTGACTTAACTTACTTATATGTTAATATAGTGCCGGCTCTAGGTTGGGACTACTTGTGCATTGAAGACACAGATGATCAGTTAGAAGGTGTATATTTAGAAGATGGGTCTCCTTTATTTACGGGTCATATCTATTATACATATACACCAAAATATGGATATGCTGCTTTTAAACAAACCATTGAAAAAAATGATTTCTCTGATGACCATTTTAAATTAACTGAGTATGGAATGAATTTATCAGAAGAAAAGGCAAGCATTGAGTATTTAGATTCAATTAGGATATCAAACTTTGAACAAGCGAAAGAAGATTTCTTTGTCGAGGGAATAGATTTCTTTACAGAGGATTTAAAATCAGAATTATACAATTATATCGACAAAGATCTATTGATTGAATTTAATGCTGAAAGCAATTCTGGGGAGGATATTGTTACTGGAGATGTTGAGGCTTTTGAAAATGAAATATTTGATTTTGAACAAGCTTTTTCATTAAAAGGGCATTTGGTTATGGAAAGTGATGTAACAATTGCTGTTTATGACGGCGACCACCTTATCCAAAGTCAAGTGAACAGTCAACATACTAAATACGATATATTAGATATGTATTTAGAAAGAAGAACATTTAGTGGTCAATTGTTTGGGACGCAAGAAATCATCATGGCTTATGAGGGACAATTAGTTTCATTTACAAATGATGATGGACCTGTTACTGATTTTGAAATTGTGAGTCAGTCAGCGAGTCCTCAAATTTTTATGGAATATTTAATGACCGAATATCCTGAATTGGATTTATTAGATGGGGTGAACCATATTGAGTCTCAAGGACAGGGTGTTTATAAAGTGACCTTAAATGATGATTTTTTTGGAGACGAGATCAATATGGATTTGGTTTTCAATCAAATGGGCATTGATGGGTTCTCAGAGGCAATGATTGAAGCCATCTATACCTTTAATCAAAATCATCAATCATATGATGTTGTACTTACAATCACTGGGCTGAAAACAATTGAAGGCGCCTATGATGTGACATATATAGAAACAACCAATGTTTCTATTGAATCTTTTATAAAAAAGAATCCTTTAGAATCACTTATCTTTTTTAGGTTACCGCAAACAAGGGATGGTATTATATTTGATTCAAATATCAATCAATTAAATGTCTATTATATTAATGAGGGTGAATCATGGATGAGGTTGTATTTAGAAGAGGGTGTCTATTCCTCGAGTATTTATGGAAGTTCTAATAGCAACTTATCTTATGTCTTAATTGATGAGAATGGACAAATAATTGATGATAGTAACTATCGATTTGAAATTGGTGCGTCTGGTTATTATTACTATAAGTTCAACTCTTCTGTTAAACAGCGAATAGATACAAGGATTAGTGAAAACCCTTATCCTAAGAACCAAGATATCACAATGGATCAAAGTAATGATCTCATTGAATTGTATAGTCAATTAGAGACGGATACTTATAACTTGTTTACCAATATAGATGATAAAGAGAGGGTATTGCGTTTAACATTAAATCCTATAAATCAAGATTTTTTAGTCATCAACGAATTAGATGCTTTGGGAGATTACATCAACGATTATTTTTTCGAAAATTATGTAAATGTTGTTTATATTTTAATCCCTGAGAATACTAGAGTTGATTTTGAGATTTCAGGTATGTATCAAGGTCAATTTTCTTTTGCTTATGACTACCTATATCCTCCAGTATCTGAAGAATCGGATGTAAGATATGAAGTTGATAATCTTGATGATTTTCCTCATGCTATCATGAACGAATATGTGACAAAGGTGAGGTATGATTTTAGTATTGAAGAAGAAGGTTATTATAAGTTAGATAAAAATATGATTACTTTTGGACTTTATCTAGATTTAAAAATGGCCCTTTATGATTCCGAGGGTACAAGACTTAGAATTTCGGACCATGCCATATATGAAACATTGCAAGCAGGTAACTATTATATAGAGTTTTATTTTATAGAAGCAGATAGTGGCTTATTAATATTAATGCCCACTGTGAATCGATAGGAGGTAGTAGTAATGCGTTTATTAAGTAAAATGATAATGTTTAGTCTTGTTTTTCTACTTTTGTTTACAGCTCTTGCATGTCAAGAAGTGTTAGAGACAAGTCAAGAGATAACGAATCTCGAAGAAACGACAAGTAACGAAACAACAACTGAACAAATAACAACTGAACAAATAACAACTGAACAAATAACAACACCTATCCCCTCAACAACCACAGAAATGGTGACTGAGAGCATTTCATATGAGATAGAAAACGACCTAACAACATCATTGGGAATTTATCGATTTGACGGTAATTTTGTGAATCCAGAGTATCATCCCTTTATAGGTAATTTAACTTTTACTTTAGAAATCAATGATGAGAATTATCGTAATTCAACGTATTTTGTTGTCGTAAGAGAGTTGAACTCACCAAATTATGATTTTTTACAAGCTTTTACTATTGACGAAAGTCAAGTATCTAGGTTTCATTCCATCGATTATACACCTGGAAAAGAAGTAATTGTTGCTAAAATAGATGGAACGGTTTATAACGATCATGTTTATCTTGAACCTGTCGCATCTTTGCTTGTTGAAGATTTGATGGCTGATTCAAGAAATACTTTATCTGGATACAACATGATTGGAAATTCTTTAAGAGATATAGAAGTGGATGAAACGCCATATTTAGAGATTACCCTAACAGCTATCGACCCAGAAAGAATCATTTCTTCAATAAAAGCAATGGTATATTATCCAGAATATGGTTTAGTGCTTGACACAAAAGATTTTGAAATCAGCGAAGAAATGTATTTGGATGATGGACTCTCAATAGAAAACATTATCTTTGATAATCTTCCACCTGACAAGACATTCACAATCATTTATTTTATGACTGGAAATGATGGTGTAGATGACTTTGAAGACGTTTTAGTAACTTCGAAGAGAATGACGACATCAAAGTATGCACTTGGTTCAGGTATCACAAATAGCTATCCAGGTTTTTGGGGTGTCATTCATAATCTTGAACTCAATGAAACATATACTAGGATTAATATACATTATGTTAATGATCAAGTTTTATCAATCGATGATGAATACTTAACATCCAGTTTAAATGTATATGATGAGACTGGTCATTTAGTTAAAAATTATCCATTAGTTGGTCATATGTCTTATATAGATATAGATAATGAATATTTGGATGATTATTATAGTTTAAGAATCGAATGTGATCAAGTAGATGATCTCTTAGCTGTATATCATATCAGATATGGTTTTGATGGTTTAGATTTTATAAATGCAACTTATGCAGAGCAAAATTTACGAGTGAGTTACCAAGGAACATGGGTTGAGGTATTATCTATATATATTAAAATTACTCAGGTTGGTGGTGAATCAAATATCATAGAAGTCACTCTCAAGGACTTAGATGAAGGTTACACTGATATATATTATCCTGAAGGACCTGATGGATATTTTAGTCAATATGACGCTTATATAGAGATCACTTTTATAGGTTTTAAAGGTGAAGAAGTTCATGTGACTGGATATTCAAAACGATAGTATTGCTAAAGTTTTCTTTTATAGAGCCTGTAAGTTCTAATAATCTTTACTGATATATTTTCTTTACAGGCTCTTTTTCATTATTCTGTTATGGTATAATTAACATGGTTCAATAAAAAAATTACATCTAGCCATATCATAAATAATTGCAACTAATGAAATGCACATTGTAACAAAGCTAGTCATAATATAGGGAGTTAACTATGGATAAACATCTTTTATTTACTGAAACAAAGCGATTAACTATAAGGAATTTCACGATGGATGATATTTTGGATTATTATGAATATCTATCCGATCCTGAGGTGTTACGGTTTGAACCCTATAAAGCTCAAACGATGGACCAAATGGAAAATATTATTTTAGAAGATATTAATTCTAATAACAAACTTGCTGTAGAGTTAAAATCTTCCAAGAAGATGATTGGAAATATATATTTTGGTGATATAGACTCAGAGACAAAAGTGTTAGGATATGTATTTAACAAAAAGTATTGGAATCAAGGCTATGCAAAAGAAGCAACAAAATCAATCATTGACTTGTCATTTAAATATTCAATACAAAGAATTGAAGCAAGATGTGACCCATTGAATATACCTTCTTGGAAGCTCTTAGAAAGTCTTGGTTTTACACGGCTTTCTCATTTAAAGAAGAATACATATTTTTGGAAAGATAAAGATGGTAATCCAATTTGGAAAGATACATATATTTATTCACTTAATAAAGATGAACATATCAAATAAGCGAAGCTAAAACCAATTCATGGTCTCTATTTTATGTTATTTTATTTGAGGGAATGATGATTTCTAAATAGTGACTTCCTTACATATTTTATGGATATTTAATCACTTATAAGTGAAAATTATATTGTGATTCATATCATAATTAATTGGATCTATTATATATTTTAATATTAGGAGAATTTTATGTTTAATTTAAGTCTAACAATTACTTTAGGCTATTTGTTTTACTCATTAGTCATCTTAATACATGTTTTGATAATGACAAAGAAAGTATCATATTTAAAAGTAAATGGTGGAAGAAGTAAATCATTTGCTGATCAATATAAATTATCAGTATCAAGTACTATTATTGCCTTACTTGGATTACTGTATATTCTACTTACTCAATTAAACCATGCAATGATATCACATTGGTTGTATATTAGTATCACCGCTTTATTAACTCTGTTGTGGATTTTTGGTCTCATTATGCAGTTGCTTGGAACAAAATTTGAAAAAACCGTCATGATTTGGATAAATTTACTTGGTGTCTTGGTCCATTTGAACTTGTTATTGTTAGGCATATAAAATTAGAATCATAACGAATTATTATAACTAAAATCATAAGAAAATATAAATTTGTAGATATACAATTTAACATACTTATCGTGAAATCTTAATGCATATAATGGAGGAAAATATATGAAATATTATGGTTCATGCCTTTGTGGCGAAATTACATTTGAAATAGAAGGAGATTTTGACAATTTTTATTTATGTCATTGTGAGAAGTGCAGGAAAGATTCTGGTTCAGCTCATGCGGCAAACTTGTTTTCTTCAAGCGCTAAACTAAAATGGTTATCTGGAGAAGAAAAGCCCAAAACCTATAACCATCGCTTAGAAGGTCATATAAAAAGTTTTTGCCCTAATTGTGGATCAGCTCTACCTAACATACAAATGAACGGAAAATTACTTGTTGTTCCAGCTGGAAGTTTAGATAGCGATGTATATTTAAAACCTCAAGGGCATATATTTTTCGCTAGCAAAGCAAATTGGGATAGTGATCTTGAAAAAGTAGATAAATATGATGTGCTTCCAAAGGAGTGAATTATAAGTTTTTTTAATTATTAAATAAATCATTATTCAAAGATAAGCTTGACATAGTAACACAGTAATGAAAAAAGATACTAGCACCTCTCTCATTCTTATGAGTGTAAATGCTAGTATCTTTTCTTATAATATATCCTATTTATATTTCTTATTAATGAGTTCAACCAACTCACTCTTTGTGATACCTATTGATTTACAGCGCTTTATAATATCATCAACATCATCTTCAATAACAACATCCTTTTTTATTGATAGTTTTGAAGGCTTAATATCTTGTACATACGCACCTTTTCCAGCAATTGTATAAATGAAATTATCATTTTCTAACATTTCCCATGTTTTCTTAATGGTAATTATACTTACTCTTAGCTCTTTCGCAGCTGTTCTAATGGATGGTAGTTTGGTATCCTTTACTAAATCTTGATTAATAATTTGTGAAGCAATTTGATCATACAACTGTTGATAAATTGGTTTGCTTGATTGAAAGTTTATTCTCAGAGCTTTCATTATTGTATCTTTTCGTAATTTTTAATAGATAAGAGTGTTGCGAATATAGATAAAATGATACCACCAAAAAATCCAAGAGCAAATAGAGAGTATTGAGTATATAAATTCACTGAGTTTAAAACTTTTGATATAGAAGGTATGGCAGCTGCTGCATATTCAAACAAACCAGCAAATATTAATGTAACTATCACACCATATATAGTTGGTTTTCCCCATCGGTAAGCAGTTTTGAAATATAATGGGAAAACTATTATGTTAAAAATCCCAAAGATCATGAAAACAATACCAAAGTAAATAGGGTTAATTTGTAGGAAAAAATTATATTGTCCATATATAAGATTATGAATGATACCGAAAATTAAGGCAAAGATAATATGAATTCCTTGAATTATGTAAATTGATACTGTTTTTGCAACAACTATATTGGCTTTTGTTACAGGTAGTAGTGAAAGAAATGGATAATCTAATTGAGCACTATATGATGAAAAAATATTTGGTATGGAAATCCAAAAGAAGTACATTGGAACGAGGGTAAAAATCCAGTTTGGAATAAAAAATAGTAAACCGAGTAATAGAGGTAAGAGGTAAAAGAATTTTCCAATAGTGAGTGTGAGTTCTTTAAAAAGTAAATTTTTCATTATTCATTTCCTCTCTTTTCTGAAAAATAAATTATGACATCATCAATTTTTGGTCTTGCATATTCTATATTTGGGTTATTAATGATATCTTCTTTTCTAATTAAGCCATTAACACCAAATGCATTTTCTTTGTACGAAATAACATTTTCTTTAATTTTGTATAAATAGTCTCTTGATGTATTAAAGAGTTGATATTTTTTTAACAAATCTTCTTTACTACAACTTTCGATTATTCTTCCTTCTTGAATAAAAGTAATATAATCCGCGCATTTATCAAGATCACTTGTTATATGGGTAGAATATAAAATACTTATTTCCCCATCTTCAACTAATTCTTGGAATAACTCGAGTAGATTATCTCTTGCGACTGGATCCATACCGCTCGTTGGTTCATCTAAAATCAATAGTTTAGCATGATGTGAAAGAGCAAGTGATAAGGCAAATTTCATTTTCATTCCTTTAGATAACTCGTCGATTCTTTTGTTTTCATTCAAATTAAAATCATTGAGGAATTTATTGTAAATGGTTTCATCCCAATTATCAAAGAATCGTTTGTATACTTTAGTGATTTCTGATATTTTTTTCTTTGGGTAGAAATATTCGCCTGATACATAGCCTATTTCACGTTTTATATCAAGCTCTTCTAAATCCATATCCTTTCCGAGTATTTTTACATTTCCTCCATTTTTAGAAATAATATTGAGCATTGCTTTTATTGTTGTTGTTTTACCTGCTCCATTTTCTCCAACGAACCCCATGATGTAACCTTGTGGTATTTCGAACGATACATCTTTCAGTGAAAATCCTTCATAGGATTTATTTAGTGATTTAATTTCTAGTGCATTCATTGATAAGCACATCCTTCCGTGTATATTGATTATACACAGTATACACAGTTAATTATATTTTGTCAAGAGTTTTATCTTCTTAAGAACATGGATAATGATATAACTCTTATTGGAGTAATTATGTTTGATTAATGAAGATAAAATCATAAACAAAAATGTTATATTGAATTATTTTTATCTGTGAAATATATATATGGAATTAAATTTCTTTAAACTATTTTAAAAATGTACTATATAAGTATATAATTAAATAAAGGAGATATTCTATGTCAATTGAACTTATATTAATTAACATCTATTTATTTGTCTCTTTAATAGCGATTATTTATATGATTGGATATGCTATTCCAAAAAAACAATCACCACTGATAAGACAAATTGGACTCCTTACATTTTTAACCTTTATATATGTATTGGGATATTTAATTGAACTTAATGCATTATCCTTAGAAGTAAAACGTTTCTGGAATGGTGTTCAATACTTAGTGATTCCCATTATTCCACCAGTATGGCTTTTAATAGCAATGAACTTTATAGGATTGAAAATAAAAAAGATTTATAAAATCTTCATTTTTTTAATTCCTATGATGACTTATGTTATGAGATTCACAAATCAGTTTCATCAGCTATTTTATGCTAGTACATATTTAGAAAATACACAAATTGGTATATTAATGTCAATAGAATATGGTCTTTTCTACTATTTTCAAGTTGTGTATATTTTATTTTGTTTTGTATTCGCAAATATTTTATACTTATTAAAATACAACAAAGTAGATACCAATCAGAAGAAAAGAATCAAAAGAATTTCATTATCTTCACTTGCACCTTGGCTTGGAGTTTTTTTAAATATTATATTTGCAAAAAATTATCCTTTAGATTACTCAGTCATTCTATTTCCTATTGCAATATTATTAATCATTTTTAGTTTGAAAGATGAACACCGTATATCAATTTCACCTTTTGCTAGAAATTTAATGTTTATGTCTTCAAGTGAAGGAGTCATTGTTGTTAATCGTGAAAGAATGATAATTGATTTCAATGATAAAGCCAAAGAAATATTTGTAAATATAAATGAGTTATATCTTAGTGATATTAGATTATTAAAAAAGTTGCTACCCGCTTTTCCTTCAGAAATGAAAATGAATCATAGAGAATTGATGAAAGTATCAAACTGTACTTATCAAGTGTATCTAAGAGGCGTTTTTGGCAAGGAGAATGAAATACTGGGATACGTTTATAGTTTCTCAGATATCACAGAAAATATTAACCTTATTGAACAGTTAAAATCTAATGAAGAAAGAATCAAAGAGTTGATTTATTTGGATGTTCTTACCGGGGTTCATAATCGTAATTATTTAGATTATTATATTAAAGAAAATAAATATTTACAATGTTCATACATTTTAATGATTGATATGAATGAGTTAAAATATACGAACGATCATTTTGGTCATCAAAAAGGCGATGAAATCATCATTTCATTAGTTAATTTAATTATGAAAAAGTTGAATAACAAAGATGAATTAATCCGTTTGAGTGGTGATGAGTTTTTAATCTTTACATATATTCATAGTGAAGAAAAACTCAAAACTTGGATTCAAAGCTTAAAAGCAGAAGCTTTATCAATTCAATATCTTTCTTTTGCTATTGGATATGCAAAAATAGAAGAAGGTTTAGATTTTTCAATGATGTATAAAATAGCAGAGGATAGGATGTATCAAAATAAAATTGAAATGAAAAAAAGCAAAGAGATAATTTAATAATAATATTTGTTAATAGATTATTTGTAATAATATATTTTTAATATGATTGAAGAACAATTTATGTTTTTTTTATTAATCTATTTTGATCAAATACATAATGAAAGAAAGGTTGTGTAAAATTGAAATATTTAAAAATGAATAATGACTTATCTATTCCTGTTTTAGGTACAGGAACAAATACTTTTGGTAAAGAAAATAATATTTTCTCCGGTAAAATTACTTATGATACATTAGAACTTCTTTCTGCAATCAAACTTGGTTATAGATTAATAGATACAGCTATTATGTATCGTAATGAAGCAGTCATTGGAAAAGCGGTTAAAGAATCTGGAATTGATAGAAGTGAGTTTTTCATTACTTCAAAAATACCGGCTGATAAAGAATATACTGATACTGATGAAAACGTAGAAAAGTATATATATAGATCTCTTAAAGAATTAGATATGAATTATATTGATTTATACTTAATTCATTTTCCTCTAGAATCAAATGAAGAAAATTTGCGTGTATGGCGTGTATTGGAGGAGTTTGTAAAAAAAGGATTAATTAAGTCAATAGGTGTATCAAATTTTAATGAAAATCAATTAGCCTATTTAATAAAGCATTCTCATATCAAACCCGTTCTTAATCAATTTCAATCTTATCCAGGAAAGCACCAGCAATCATTGATTGATTTTTGTAAAGAAAATAACGTTATTCCTGAAGCATACCAATCATTGACTAAAATTGATGATAAAACTAAAGACATCTTAATTGAAATTGCTAAAGTATATAATAAAACATGGAGTCAGGTCGTCTTAAATTATCAAATCAATGAAGGTTTAGTTGTGATTCCCAAATCTCATAATAAAGACCATCAGTTTGAAAATATAGATGTTTTCAATTTCGAGTTAAGTGAAAAGGATATAGAAATCATTAAAAAAATAGGTTCCTAATTTTTTAGGAACTTTTAATTTAAGTTTACATAATTAAATTTCGCATGTAGTTCACCGGAATTTTCTTTAAGTTTGATTAATCATATGAAATAATATATGAGAAGGAGAGGCTAATGATTACTTATAAAATTGATAAAGAAACATATACTTTAAATCATGAAGATGCCATCTACTTTTATTCTTATGACGATGATACCTTTTGTCGAATGTCTGATAAGACCGTTCAAGTAAATAATAGATTGTATGAAATAGAAGATGAACTTATGAATCATGGTTTTATAAGAATATCAAAGTGGAATGTTGTAAATTTTAATTTAATTCATAGTGCTTTTAGGATATTTAATTCTAGAATGTCAATTAAAATGATTAATGGCGATAAGCTTTATGTGAATCGTACCTACATTAAGAAGTTTATCCTTTATTTAAAAGAAAAGGGTGAAATCAATGGTTAAAATAATATTTTATATTTTCGTATCCATATTTATTGCTATAATTCTTGGTTTATTTTTTTTGATTCTTCAAAACCTATGGCTTAATTACCTAATAAAAAGAAAACAAAGAAGTAAAACCATAAGAGTATACAATAATTTTATCTTAAAGAACGTAATTATTCTTGTTCTAGTCTGCTTACTTACATTAACATTTATTATCCATAGGAGTTTTATCTATACCACCTTATATATTCCTGGTTCATTTAACGGGGATTGTATAGACCTTGGGGATGATACTTACACTGATGAAAGTCAATTAGAGTTTTTTAATTATATGGCTATTATAAAGGCTAATGATCAAGTAGATAACATTTTGTTTGATATTTTAGATGAAGGTGATTTCCCTATTCCTTATGAAACAGATATTTATACCTACCAAGAAATTTATAGGAGTAGAGGAGAACATAAAGCTGAATATTTATACGATAAGAATTATTTAAGGTTCATGAATAAATACTTGAATGATAGTTGTGATCTTGTTCTTAATTTGCATAAAGAAAAAATTTATTTTATTCTTGGACGCTATGTAGAAGAAGAGATAGAATTTGATTCTTATGAGAATAGTATATATATTTTTAAGGCAGTTGAACTGGATTCATATGATATTAGTAAACCTATAAATGAGCAAGATCAATCCATGATAGATTTATTAGAAACTCTAGGATATTTCACTGATACTAAAGATGAGTAAATTTAAGTACCAAAAATAAAGACCATTTGATTTATTGGTCTTTTTTTTGATAACTGATTTTAATTAAAAAGAAAAAGAGTGATTGCTTGTTTTTACAGATAGAGATATAATCTATTTGTATGAGTATTAAGTATAAAGATATATATGTTATTTTTCAAGATAATGGTGAGTTTATATGAACGATAAATTTAAATCGAATTTAAGGATTTTTATAATATTTGGTATATTATTTGAGTTAATGAATGTTTTTTATAACCCATATGCTATGAAGTTTCTAGAGAGAATCGGTGGGAATGAATTTCATTTTTCTTTAATTAATTCAACAAAGGGTATAATAATGATTTTTACAGCCTTGCCAGCTGCTTTTATTATGAATAAAATCATTGATAAGCAAAAAGCAACAGCTAATATTGTATTAGCTATGGCAATCATTATATTTTCTTTATTCTTTATTCCGTTATTACCAAAAGATTATCAAGTTATGTCTTTTATAGTGATTATCACTTTATTAATGATTCCTATTGCTGTTTATAATATCTCCTACCAAAACATTATTGGTGAAGTTTTTCCAGTAAAAAGAGCCAGAGTTTTAGCAAAAAGAAGTATCTATACCATTATTTTTACGACCATCGCAACCATAAGTTCGGGTTTGGTATTTCGATACTTTGCTCAGACAAACAGCGACTATATCTTAATCTATCGTATTTTTTACGCCATGGCTTTTATATATGGTGTCTTGGCTTTTTTAGTCTTTAAAAAATTATATTATAAACCTACAAAGATGACTGAACCACTTAAATTTAAGGGTAGCTTTAAAAAAGTGTTTAAAAACAAAGGCTTCACTAAATTCGCCTTAAGTTCTACAATATTTCATTTTGGTTGGCAAATGGGATGGCCTCTTTTTTCTATTTACACTATAAAAACCTTAGGCGCAGATGAATTTTGGATATCTATTATTAGTGTAGGATCAGCCATGGTTATGCTTGTTGCTCATCGGATATGGCCTAGATTAATAGAAAAATATGGAAATGAGAAAATTGCCTATATTTGTACCTTTGGTATGGCGATAACTCCGCTGTTGTATGTGATTTCTAAAAGCCTCTTAGTTTTGGCTATTTTTTCTTCACTATCAGGTATATTTACAGCTGGAACAATAACTGTATTGTTTAGTGATATGTTAGAAGTTATACCAGAGAAAAATAGAATTATTTATGTAGGATATTATAATGTTTTAACAAACATTACTTTAGCAATATCGCCATTTGTAGGACATTATTTTTATGAAAGTAAAGGCATCATTTATGCTTTGATTGTCACCGCTATATTTAGACTTATTGGTGGTATGGCCTTTATGATTCGGGAACGTTCCGAACATAGATATAAAATGAGAAAAGCAAGTTCATAAAAAAGCATTATTTTGTTTTTAAAAAGGAGTCAATCTATGAATGAGAATATTCGTTTACTAACAGAAGCAGATTATATTTTATATAAAACCATAAGATTGCAATTGTTAAAAGATCATCCATCTTTCTTTGGCTCTGATTATGAAGAGGAAAGTTCTTTTGGTGATAGTGTTTGGAAGAGTCGTTTGGCAAAAGATACAGTAGATACATATGGGCTATTTACTAGTAATCAACTGGTAGGTTTAGCTGTTGTTGTGAAGAATCCAAGAAAAAAAATGAAACATATAGCAAACCTTAACAGTATGTACATTAAGTCTGAGTATCAAAATCAAGGCTTGGGCTCTAAATTAATCGATAGAATCATTAAAGATTTAATTAATAAAGGTCTGCATCGCTTAAATTTATCGGTGGTAGAATCTAATCAATACGCTAAAAAACTTTACCTGTCAAAGGGGTTTATTCATTATGGAACTGAACCTGAATCAATATACCATCAAGGTAAATACCATAATTTATATCTAATGAGCTTATTATTAAGATAAGCTCATTTTTTGTTTATCAGTTAATAGTATAGTAAATATTGAAAAAAACCTTAAGTTCTTTTATCATATCAAATAATATGGTATTATGAAGGTAATTTTATACGATTTTAGTGAAAGGATGTTGAGATGTATTATTTTATTTTATTATTACCACTGCCTTTAATGATTTTAATTGGTTATTATCTAAATAGAAGAAAACTATATAAGAGAAGTGGAAATTTTTATTTAGTCACATTTTTAGAGGGTTTAGGTTCATATTTAGTAATTGTAGCATTATTGTTAGAAGGATTTATAGTAAACCCTGTTTTAAAAGTAGTTATATTGCTTGTGGGGTTGTTTCTTATAGCTTATTCTATGAATAATATTAATGAAAATAATCCTGAGTGGGAACTTCAACTTGAAACAATGAAGAATTCTATAGTTATATTTTCTTCGACAGTTTTATTGTTTTTTATAACGCTTACTATATTTAGGTTTCAAGCTTTTTATTTGCAAGTTCTATTTTCATTACTCATCGTAGTTATTTTTAATATCATAAGTATCTATTTAAAACGATGGGTTGAAAAAACATGGGATAAATTATCATATAACTTATCTATGTTCGTAAGTTTTACTTCTTGGTATCTTTATGCAGCAATTGTATTAATATTTATGCTAATTATTGTCTTTAACTTTCCTAGAGTTGCAGTTAACCAATCTTTAAATCTTGGCAATAGTAACGCTTATTTTGGTGTGATTGATGGATCTACTGATTTGGTTAATCGATATGAAAGTGAATTATTGATTGATTTGGATGTAGAGATGAGAATGGATAATGGTGCTTATATTAATAGAAAAGATGAATATGTATTTATTTTCATCCGTGATGAACTGCTTGTTTATGATTTAAAAAAGGATGAACTTACTTATTCAGGTGCATATCAATCAAATATTAACGGAATGGAAATAGATTCAATCAATCAAGAAGTTAATGAGATTAAATATCAAACATATTGTGGAGAAGATGATCTCCAATGTTTAGAATACATTTATCCTTTTGAGTATGGGGATGTAGAATATAAATATAAAAATCAAATACTGAAGATAGAAAATTTAAGTTATAATCATTCAGACACAGCTATTTTTACTGATGATATTATACATTTATTTTCACATGAAGAAATAGATTCAAGAGTTGATTTATCTAAAGATAGACCATTTATTGGTTTTAATGACAGCAATGCTTTAGTATCAGATATTGATTTTTATGATGGAGGTATTAGCTATTTACAATTAGAAATAGATGAAGAGTTATTAAATATAAAGGTGTATGATGTGTTGGAGAGAAAAGTAGACCTTGTATTACCATTTTACAGTCACTATCGATTTGGTATCTTGGTATTTGTTTTTATTATGGCTTTTATACCCATAAGTAATTTTGATCGATATAGACATGAATTTCATTAAATTAATATATAATAGACTTATAGAATCTTATAATATTTTAAAGAAGAGGATGGTAAGATGAAAAAAGATCAAATCAAAAACAATTATTATGAAGCGGTTAATGGTGAATGGCTTGAAAAAGCGGTAATACCTGGAGACCAACCGTCAGTTTCAGCTTTCCTAGAGTTACATTTAGGTATTGAAAAAACCTTAATGGATTTAACTTCTCGATGGGAGAAAGAAAAAAGCTCTTTAAGTAAAAATCTTCAAAAGTACATTGATTTATATCAAATGACAAAGGACTTTGAAAAAAGAAATCAACTAGGCACTAAACCTTTTGATATCGTTTCAAAAAAGATTGAAAAACTTAACAATTTAAAAGATTTAAAAGATGTTTTTAAAGAACTTACTTTAGAAGATCTTGAGTTACCTTTTGGTTTTATGGTCATGCAAGACTTCATGAACAGCAATAACCAAATACTATATTTTGGTGCAGCTGATTTATTCTTGCCGGACACATCTTATTACAAAGATGAAAAACAAAAAGCTCAATTAATTTCTTTATTTACCATGACAAGCAAGCAATTATTAGCCTTATATGGATACAAAGAAGAAACTATTGATAAATTAATTAAAGATGCTTTAGCATTTGATGAACTATTAGTTCCTGTGACAAAGTCATCTGTTGAAAAAGCAGATTATGTTAAAATGTACAACCCTTTAAGCAAAAAAGAAGTACAAGAATTAACAAATAATTTTGACTTAATGGCTATGGCTGAAGCTTTGGTTAATGAGGATGTTGATCAACTTATCATTACTAATTTGGACTTTATCAAAGCCTTTGATGACATCATCACTGATGATAACTTTTCTATCATCAAAGCTTGGATGATCTTATCTAATGCAATTAAGTTTGCTAGTGATTTGACAGATGAAATAAGAATTGCTGGAGGAGCTTTTAGGCGTGCTTTATCAGGTGTAAAAGAAGCCCAAAGTCAAGAAAAATATGCTTTTTATCAAGCCTATAATCGTTTTGGTCAAGTGGTAGGTTTACATTATGGAGAAACATATTTTGGTCCTATTGCAAAAAAAGATGTTGAGGTGATGGTTCATGAAATGATAGATGTTTACCAAGAAAGAATCAAAAACAATACTTGGTTAAATGAAGAAACAAAAGAAAAAGCTGTTAAGAAACTTTCTACACTTAATGTGCATGTAGGATATCCTGATGAACTTCCTCCTTATTTTGATCAGTTTAAAATTAAAGGTTATGACAATGGTTCAGATTTAATCCAAGAAAGATTAGCCATGACCAAAATCATTAATGTTTATAATTTTAAACAATATAATAAAGAACCAAATAGAAATTTATGGGGTATGCCAGCTTCTATGGTTAACGCTTATTACAGCCCAACCAATAACCAAATCGTCTTTCCTGCAGCTATTTTACAAGAACCATATTATAGTTTAAAACAAAGCAAGTCAGAAAATTATGGTGGTATTGGAGCTGTTATGGCTCATGAGATATCTCATGCTTTTGATAATAATGGGGCGAAATTTGATGAAACAGGATCACTTAATAATTGGTGGACTGAAGCTGATCTAAAAGCTTTTAACAAAAAATCAAAAGACATGATTGATTTATTTGAAGGTGTAGAAACAGGTTATGGCCAGTGTAATGGGGAATTAACTGTGTCAGAAAATATAGCAGATAGTGGTGGATTAAGATGTGCGCTTGAAGCGAGTAAAAATAGTGGCCATCATAATTTTGAAGAATTCTTCCAAAACTGGGCGCGTGTATGGCGTAACAAGTCATCTATTGAATATTCACAATTGTTATTAAAAGTAGATGTTCATGGTCCTTCTATTTTAAGAGCTAATATGCAATTGAGTAATCTTCCTGAATTCCAAGAATTTTATGAAATTAGTGACAAAGACAATATGTATTTACCAAAAGAAAAAATGGTAAGTATTTGGTAATAAAAATTTAATATTTAGCACATTATCTTTTGGGATAATGTGTTTTTTTTGACTAAAACAGTCTAATAATGATGGTGATTTAACAATGCAAACACCTTTTTAGTTACTATAATAAGTAATTAAGAATTTTACAGTTTATGATATTATTTTTATTTTACTTAGTCAAAATATGTATTAATAATATAAATTTGGTATACGTCTTTATTTTAGTTTTGATAACATTATGATATAATGCTATAAAAGGTTGTGATGTGATGCAAATCAAGGATTCTTTTTTCAAACTTATACTGATGGTGTTTTATCACAGTAAGTTTAAGTTTCAGGTTAATTATGGGGATTTTAATCCAAAAAGGACAGATCCCTATTTTTTAATAGGAAATCATGCTTCATTGCATGATGGACTTTATACGGCTACTTTTTTAAAGAGGTATCCTTATCCAGTGATTAATGCTTTTATGTTTATCCATAAATCTATGAAATTTGTGTTAAAGAGATTGATATATTCTATTCCCAAAAGAAAAGGACAAAGTGATATTTCAACCATTATGGAAATGATGAAAGTAGTGAAAAAAGGTCGAGGTATTATGTTGTTTCCAGAAGGCAACTCATCTTATTTTGGGAAGGAAAGTCAAATTCCTTATGCTACCGTTAAGCTTTTTAAAAAATTTAAGATAGATGTTGTTATTTGTAAAACCAATGGAGCTTATCTATCAGCTCCAAGATGGGGTGATAAGTCTACCCATAAAGGATTGATGCAACTTAATTTCAAAGTTTTGTTTAAAGCAGAGGAACTTGAAAACTACTCATTAGATGAAATGTATGATATCTTAACAAAAGAAATGGCTTTTAATGACTTTGATTGGAATAAACAAAGAAAATATTTATACAAACCAAAGTATAGAGCCTTAGGTTTAGAAAACTATATTTACGTATGTCCTAAATGTTTATCCCATCAAACAATCTCTACGAATAAAAATGATATACAATGTAATCGTTGTGGTAAAATCGCTCACTTTAACCAATATTCACTAATCGAAGGTCTTGATTTTGATAATCTTGTTGATTGGGATTTGTTACAGAAGAGGCAGTTACCTAACATTCTTAAAGAAGAAGTTCATAGTCAGGGTCTGATGTATTTAGTTGACACTATGAAATATAAATCTTACAAATTAGGTCATGTTAAGACAAAAATTGATAAGGGTTCTTTGTTCGCTAAGACAGATAAAGAAACATATCATTTTAATATACTAGATATAAGCGGACTTACCTTAACGAAAAAAAATGAAGTATCTTTTGATTATGACCAAAAGACCTATTTGTTTGTATTAAAAGATCCAATGTTATATGTGGATCTCATTCATTACATAAAGGAGAATAAGGGAAATGGATAATTGGGGAATTATTATATATTTTATTTTGATTGGGACTTTATTATTTGTAGGAAAATTATTAAAAAGGTATGTACCAATTTTAAATCGAATTGTATTACCGACTGCTTTGTTGGGTGGAGTCATTGGGCTATTATTCTCTAGCGTGTTTATACCAGGATCTTATGTGATCGATGTTGATGTTATGACATCCATTGTCTATCATGCCTTAGCCTTAGGTTTTATCTCGCTAACTTTAAAAAGAACAAAAACAGACAATAAGAAGAAAGTCTGGTCTACAGGTATGCTAATAACATCTACTTATGCATTACAAGGTTTTATAGGTATCTTATTGGTTCTATTATTCTTTAGTGATAAGTTTGTTGGTGCAGGTATGCTATTACCACTTGGTTTTGGTCAAGGACCGGGATTAGCCACAAGTTTTGGTAGAATGTGGTCTGATATGTTAAATGGTTATGGTGTTGCTTTAGGAGCTTCTTATGCTTTTCTTGGTTTTGTTTTTGGGGGTACCATTGGCGTCTTGGCAATCAATATTTTATCGCGAAAAAAAGGTATCGAAAAAACTAAACGATACTGGGATGATTCAGTTCAAAAGACAAATATTCAAATCGACACCGTTAAAGAAATTTCAGTCCTAGATGGTTTAACAGTTCAAGTTGTTGTAATTTTAGTTATTTATGGATTTGTGTGGTTGACATTATTCTTATTAGAAGGCATTTTATTAAACTTAGGAAATATAGGCGAAACGATTTTTAATCTACTATCAGGCTTTAATTTCATTTTAGGTATAGCTTATGCCTTAATCTATAAACTGATTGTAAGAGCGATTGAAAAAAGAGGTAAGAATCTAAACTTTGTGACGAATGACTATATATTATCTAATATCTCTTCACTAAGCTTTAATTTCATGATTACTGGTGCTGTTTTAACAATAACCATTGATTTCTTAACTGAATTTGGTTGGCTATTGATTTTAGTTACAGCAGTAGGCGGTTTTGCGACATTATTTTATATACGATATCTCACACAAAAAATATATCATCAATATAAAGATGAGTATTTTGTAGGTATTTTTGGCATGTTAACTGGTGTAGCCTCAACAGGTATAGCCTTGCTCAAGGGTTTAGATAGGAATCTTGAATCTCCAGTTGCCGAAGAGTTAGTTCTTGGTTCTGGAACAGCAATTACTATGGCACTTCCGCTCTTTGGATTTTTGATGTTACCATCACTTGGATATGGTCAATCCTATGAAAGTCTTTTTGAACTTATTGCCTTGATAGGTTGTTTTACATATTTTGTAGCGATGTTCATCATTCTTATGGTAAGAAGCAAAAAAGGAAAAACAGAGTAGACAAAAAAATGTCTAGATTATTTTGAAAAGAAATAGTCTAGACATTTTATTTTTATGAATTTACTTGTTTTTTTAAGTGCTTTTCTTGATACATTAATTTATCTAAATGACTTAAGAAAGCGTTAAGACTTATATACTTATTAGTATATATGGCGGCTCCAAAAGAACAATCTAAAAGATAAGGTTTTATATTGCTTTGATTAATTTGTAAAAACTTATTTTTTATTTGATTTAATAGGGTGGTCAGCTGTTTTTCAGATGTCCATTCGATGAGAATGATGAATTCATCTCCACCTAATCGACAGATAATACTTTCATTAGGCAAGATTTTTTTAATTGAATCCAAGACTAATTTAATGGCATTATCACCTTCAAGATGACCATAGTGATCATTGATTACTTTTAGATTATCAATGTCTAAGTAGATGGCCCCAAAGTCTCTATCAGGTCTAGATTGGATTCTTCTAGAGTATTTATAATAAAAGGATTCTCTATTCCACACACCTGTTAATGAATCTAAATGAACCATTCTATCTTGTAAAAAAAGATAAGCTAAGAATAAAGCAACACCGGCAGAACTCCACATGGTAAGAATACCATATAAAACACTTTGGATGACACCTCCTATAATAGGTACGATACCAATACCTAAGATAAGCCAAAAATCTGATCGAATGATTCTTTTAACATTAATTAAGACTAAAATATCTCCAAGCAAAAGGAATAAGTATGTTGAGAAGGCTGAAAGCAGGAATAAGGGCCCCCTTGAATATACTCCTTGAGAACTAATGGAGAAAAGAATACCAAAGAAAGGAGATAAAAATGATAAAATTACATTTAAAACGATGGGTAAAGAAAAGATGAGTAAGATTGATTTATCTAACTTTTTGTCTGGAAATACTATTCTAAAAATAAAGATAAAGAATGAAAAAGAAATCATTGGTGCTAAAGAGAAGATTATTATAGAAGAAATATAGTTAATAATAATATATACTATATGACTATGACCATTGACAAAAGTACTTAAACTTTCAAAAAAAAGTCCTAGAATGACTCCAATAACTGTACGAATAAAGGCTTTGTTTAAATCATCAGTTTTTTCAAGTTTTTTAAAGGCGATAAGAGTCACAAAAAATAATATAATAAAAGTGGTAATATTAATTTGATTTTTCATTATGATATCCATAGATAGCTCCATACTAAAAGATTTCTATTGATCTATTATAAATAAAATATTAATGTACAGTAACTTTAAATGATAATTTTCTATAATTAATTATAGCACTTATCATTTCTTTTTTGAAAAAATCATTAAATTTGACTACTTATTTATTGATATACTAGGTGATAATTATAATTTTTAGATAATTTCTATAACTTTTTATGATTAAAAACCTTAATTAATATGGAGTATAGATTAAATATTCATTAATTTTCATTCGAAAACATTTTTCAATTGAATAATGGATTATTCAAAATCTGTTGATATTTACTGACGATATTGATATTATATAAGATGTGTGAATACTTAACAATATGATTACTTATATGAAGAAATCATTTTATAAAAGATAATTTATTTGTAAGACAGGAGTTCTAATGAAATCAAAACTTGAAATATATAAAGATTATTTTTTTAAACAAGATCACCATATTACATTTTATTTTGAAATAGATCAAGAACCTATTAATCTTCAAATTCTTTCTGGGAATGTGACCTTATTAGGTTTGCCAAATAAAGACAATTTTAATCTTCAAGAAATTATTGAACATATAGAAACCATAAATGCATTGAGTGAGATAGAAGGTAAAGAAAGCTTTATTGAAGACACTATAAACGCTATTTGTAAGATGGAAGAAGAACATCATTTTTATTTACCTTTCAAATTAAATAATCAAGTCGTATGGTGTTCAATAGGGCTTGAAAGAGCTAATAATAATATATTTGGGAGAGTTAATAGGATAAACTATTCTATTCCTAAGGCCATTGAGTATTACCAAAAAGCTTTTCAAGATCCCCTTACAAGATTATTTACTAGAGAGACCTTAAGAATGCATTTATCTTATATTAAAGAATTTGATGGTAAATATGGTTTATACATTGATATAGATGACTTCAAGACAGTCAATGATTCTCATGGACACGCTGTCGGAGATGGTTTACTAAAAGCAATCGCACAAGCTTTTATAGATGATTGGGAACATAATGTTATCTATTATCGATTGGGTGGCGATGAATTCTTTGTTTATGTAATGGAACATTCTAAAGCTCAAGTCTGTCAAAGGGCAAATAATATCATTAAGCAAATTGAATCAATAGAATATTTGGGAAAAACATATCCTATTAGCGCTTCTATAGGAATTGTACCAATCGATGAAGAAACAGTAGATTATTTAACTTTACTTGATTTAGGAGATCAACTTATGTATCAATCTAAAGCTAAGGGTAAGGGACAATTTACCATGTATGAGATTAATGATTAAGTAATTGATTAACTAGTAATTAATAAATAGATATTTATATAAATAGAGGCCAGCATATGTGCTAGCCTCTATTTATTTTTGCCTTCGCTTATTAAATTCTAATAAATTTAATCAAGGAAGAACTACATTATTAGTCGATGAATTTGACTTCAACATCTCCATTAGAAGAGTCTAAAGAGATATATTTACCGCCATCGCTATTGATGGTTCCAGATTCTACTTTCAAACCATTATATACTTTATCACCATTTGAAGTTGATAAAGAAACCCGGTAATCATCAATGATACCTTTAACTGTCAAATAAATCTTACCATTGGATGTATCTAAAGAAATATCCGATGAAACAATATTGACAGCTTCAATTTTACCATTGGAAGTATCTCCGGTAATCTCTGGTGAAAGGATATTATCCATTAATATTTTACCATTGGAAGTATCGATCTTAATTTCTTGACTTGCTAAAAGGTTTTTTATGGAGATATCTCCATTGGATGTATTTAATGTTAGTGTATTTGTTTCAATGTTCAAAACCTTAATATCGCCATTAGAACTGGCCAAGGAAATAGAATTAAATTGATGATCAATATTCATTTCCATTTTTCCATTAGACGTGTGAATTTTTAAGCTTTCTATAATTGAAATGTTTGGAATATACAAATGAACTTGATATTTTTCTCTATTTGTAAAAATATCAAGGCTGAATAAGTTATAGTACCATTTTCTTGAAATAGATAAACTTAATTGATTATTATCCATACTTTGACTATATTCATCTTTATCATGGATATAATACTTTAAGTGAACATCATTGTCTGTGCTTTCTAAGATATAGACCTCTCGATTATCAAAATCAAAATCAATATCAGTAAAGTCATCGTACTTAAAAGTTTGTTCATATAAAGTGTAATTTTCATCCCCCATACCAAAGACTTGGGTGTTAGAAGTTAATGGAATAGCGATAACAATCCCTAATCCTATTAATAAAAATACTAATCCTATTTTAATAAGTTTACTCATAATCTGTGACCTCTCTTTTTCTAAGAATACTTTTTGTTTTTCTTATAAAAAACAATTTAATATTTTTGCTTGTTTTAAGCAAGTTTTTACAAATTCCAATACCTATAATTGCTAAACCTATACCTATTAAGATGGCTCCTATAAGGACGATTTGATCCATAGTACTTAATGAATCGATAATCAAATAGACTAAAACTTGAAAAATTAAAGCAAAACCTGAAATTGATATAGATATAGATATAATAACCAAAATAAACAAAGCTAGATAATAAAAAATTAGACTGATTACTTTAATGCTTCCATTAAGTAGAGTACTTAATGAATTATCATTAGATGATTTAACCTTCTCAATAAAGTTTTCATCTTTAATCATATTTTTAATTATCTGATCAATGGAACCTAAATTTTTTATAAATAATGATTCATCTTGGCCTTCATCAACTGCATCTTGAATCATTTCATCATAATAGTAAATGATTTCCTCACTGTCAATCTTTTTGTAATATTTTAATTCTTTTCTTAATTGATTTATAAACTCTTTTCTTTTCATCTTCTTACCTCTTTATAAATTCATACATTCTTTTAATTTCATCAAAATCATCAATTGATTCTTTTAGTTTGTTTAAGCCTTCTTTGTTAATTTTATAATACTTTCTAATCCTAGAATTATGAGTTGTATTATATGTTGTTACAAGTTTTTGTTTCTCTAACCTCTTTAATATAGGATATAGGGTTGATTCACTGATATCCATAATGGAAGATATGTCTTGAATTATTTTATAACCATAAGAGTCATTGTACTTAATAGAGGCTAAAACCATCAAATCTAATAAGCCTTTTTTTAGTTGAATATCCACTCTATACCTCCTTATGCATATTACTATACAATGCATAGTATATTTTGTCAATGATAAATTTTATGTTTTTAAAAAAATCTTTCTCATATGTTATACTATCATTGACCCATAAGTAACAATACATCTTTTCTATATGAAGTTTTTGAATTCAATATTTCTTAAAATGTAGACTGATGAATAAAGGCAATGGAGGAAGGTTTTTCATGGATAAAAGAATTAATAAATATCTTAGCGAATCTGGCTATTGTTCAAGAAGAGAAGCAGATCGCTTGATAGAGCAAAAAAAAGTTAAAATTAATGGAGAGTTAGCTGAAATAGGTTCGAAAGTAAAAAGTTCTGATACTGTAACAGTTCATGGAAAAACCATAGTAAATAATCAAGATTTTATTTATTTAGCTTTTAATAAGCCTGTAGGTATTACATCAACGACTGATCAATCTATCAAAGGGAATATTGTTGATTATATTAACCATGATCAAAGAATCTTTCATGTAGGAAGATTAGACAAAGACAGCGAAGGATTAATATTAATGACCAATGATGGTGACATTGTTAATGAAATATTAAGGTCTGAGAATAATCATGAAAAAGAATATCTTGTGACAGTAGACAAAGATATTACTCAGGATTTTTTGGAAAAAATGTCCAAGGGTGTTCCTATCTTAAACACAGTGACAAAAACTTGTAAAGTAAGAAAAATTAATTCAAGAACTTTTTCTATTATTTTAACAGAAGGGCTTAATAGACAAATTAGAAGAATGTGCGACTATTTTAACTATAGTGTACAATCATTAAAAAGAGTTAGAATCATGCATATTCATTTGGATGTTCCTATTGGAACTTATCGGGAACTGAGTAAAAAAGAGTTAAAAATATTATTTAATACTATTGGCAGAAATGCTAATGACTGAATTAATCCTCTGAGTATGACATAAGTTGTTTTCGCTATTTTTCGCAGGCTAGGATTGTTTTTTAAATTAATCTATTTTATAATGATATGTGATTCGCGGAGGTGCTGGAATGAAAAAAATTATATTATTGGTTATTATATTGATGTTAACCGTGGTCGGATGTTCTGGAGAGCCAACAGAAGATTTGTCAGACTTACCCTACTATAGTTATTTAAATGACGATAATCCTGTGGTAACAATTAATATTAAAGATAGAGGCAAAATTAGAATCCAACTTTTTCCAGAAGTAGCGGAAAATACAGTCAATAATTTTATTAAATACATTGAAGATGGTGATTATGAAAACTCATCATTTCATCGTGTTATTGAGGATTTTATGATTCAAGGTGGTAAGGTAGATAATCCAAACTGTCCTATTAGGGGCGAGTTCGCATCTAATGGATATGACAATAATTTATCACATTATAGAGGCGTTATATCTATGGCTAGAACTCATATTAAAAACTCAGCGACCAGTCAGTTCTTTATTGTCCATAAAAATTCTTTTTCATTAGATGGTAATTATGCATCTTTTGGAGGTTTAATCAGTGGATTTGATATATTAGACGATTTAGCAAAAGTAAAAACAAATCTTTCTGAAGCCCCCATTGAAGACATCATTATTGAGAGTATCACTGTAGATTTAAACACTTACACTTATAAACGTGTAAATTGCGCATATTAGCCATAATACAAGATTTCAAGGAGACAATAATGATTCAAATCAGGTTAGAAGAAGAAAAAGATTATTTATTGGTTGAAAAAATCACAAAAGAAGCATTTGATGGTTTACATGGACCTGGGTGCGATGAACACTTAATTGTTCATAAATTAAGAAAAAGTGCTTGTTTTATTCCAAATCTATCCTATGTATTAGAAAAAGACGGACAAGTCATTGGACACATCGTTTTTTCAAAAGCAAAGGTGATTGGTGATGAAGAATATGAAGTGATTAGCTTTGGTCCTGTATCAATTATAAAAAATGAACAGGGTAAAGGGTACGGAACTAAGCTTATTCAATATGGGATTGACCAAGCAAAACAGCTTGGTTATAAAGCCATTGTTATTTATGGCCATCCTGAATATTATCCAAGATTTGGTTTTGTTAATGCAGAAAAATTTCAAATAACAACTAAAGATGGACAAAATTTTAATGCCTTTATGGCCTTAGAATTATATGAAGGTGCACTTGATTCAATCAAAGGTAAGTTCTATGAAGATAAAGTTTTCCAGGTTGATTCAAGCGAGTTAGAAGCTTTTAATCTAAAATTTCTTTAAGAGGAGATATAATTTAATAAAGCAAAAGTAAAATTCTTTTGCTTTTTTTTATTTAAAAGGAAATTGTATTTAAAAAATAAAGTAGTGATATAAATAGAAAAAGCCTACAGAGTAGGCTAAGTATATGAGGATTAAATTTTAAATCTCTACCAAAAGTGTGTAAGAAAGATATATAACCTAATTCTCTATCATCATTTTTAGCTATTTTGGATTTACCCTGAATAAGATAAACAAAAACATCATCTACCGCTTTGAATAGTTCATGATAAAGATCTCTATAAAGTCTAAAATAAATTCTTAATTTTTCAGCGATAGAGAAGACAAACTGTCTGTGTGGTACATTCAAACATTTTTTAGCAATTTCATTGGCACGTCTTTCTCTATATATCTTACCACAAGAAGCACAAAACCTTGAATGACAAGATAAACCAGATATATGGTAATGATCACAATTAGGACATTCATAAAAGACATAGCCATAAGAAAAATCTTTACAAGCAATCATCCGATTAACATTATTAATGATAGAATCTCTAATGTCAATATGTGCATACATTTCAAGAAATTTATACCAGTATCTTACAAAAATATCTTTAATGGTGTATTTATGTCTTAGTTCTCTAGCAAAAGGCGCATTGCCTATCTTATGAATGGTGTTTTCATAAACATGTTTACCAGCTTTAGCAGCTGTAAGCAGCTGCAATTTATAAGCATCTTGTTTTGCATATTCATAAACATTTATACATTTATTTTATCAAATAATAAGTATTCAAAAAAGAGGCTTTCGCCTCTTTAGTTGAAAAACTTGTTTTTTCTTTTTTTTATTATTTTATAGATATTAATTTCCTTTAAAATTAAATGGAATACCAGAAGCTTTCGGAGCTTTGGATTTTTTTGATGATATAGCAAGAACTACCATGGTTGCTAAGTAAGGTAAAATTCTAAAGATTGTTCCAAATGGTATAACTGATTCATATTGTTCAATTAAATTACTAATCCAATCGAAAGAGAAGAATGTTACAGATAAAGCCTTAAACATTCCAAAGAATATTGCTGCAAGCAAGATTCTCATAGGTTTCCATTGACCAAAGATTAAAACCGCTAAAGCTAAGAAACCATATCCAGCAACTGTACCTTCAAAACTTACAGAGATTGGTAAGGCGTATACTAAACCACCCAAGCCTCCTAAGAAACCAGAGATAATAACACCAGTCCATCGATATCTATAAACATTTATACCAACGGATTGTGCTGCTTCAGGATGTTCACCACAAGCAGATAATCTTAATCCGAATTTAGTCTTATAAATAACAATGGTAGAGATAATTAAAATAATAATACCTATATATAGTGTTATATAAGCCTGATCAAAGAAAATATAATTTATATTAGGAAAGATATCCTCAAGAAAACCAGATTTTAATCTAAAGACTTCTTTGTTATAAGAAATTTGAACAGCGTTATTTTCTTGTAATTGTCTAGCAAGGAAAATTGCAAGTGCTCCAGCAAGTAAATTAAGCGCTGTACCACCAATAACTTGATTGGCTCGCATATTAATGGCTAAGAAACCTAATAATGCTGAGAATACTGCCCCACCAATACCAGCTAATAATAGTGATATGATTAGTAGGAATTGTGGTGCACCGTCAAGGAAACCAATAGCTTGCATTCTATTTACAAAGAAAGTACCAACGAAGGCTCCAATAACCATTAAGCCTTCTAAGGCGATATTGACAGTTCCTGATTTTTCAGAAAACATACCAGCCAGTGCTACAATTAATAATGGGATGATAAAGAACATTGCTTGTGAAATAAAAAATGCCATTAGTTTTCACCCGCCTTTGTTTCAAGATGATTAATATCATCTTTTTTCTTTTTCTTGAATTTAACTTTTTTAAAGATGGTACCAATCTTATCAAGATTTTGTGTCATGATTAAAGCGAAGGCACTGAAATATAAGATTACAGCAATGATTATATCTACGATTTCTTTGACAAAACCAACACTTTGCATTGGTCCACCAGCAATTTCAATATAAGCAACAAACATGGTTGAGAAGATAACACCAATTGGATTAGATGAAGCCAATAAAGCAACAGGAATACCATCAAATCCGGCACCAGCAATGACATTTTCTACAGCGTAAACATTACCTAAATTATAAACGCTTGGTCCAAGGATAAACAAAGCGCCACCTAAACCAGCCAACATACCTGAAATAGCCATAGATAAGATTATACTTTTTTTCTCGTTAACACCAGCGTATTTTGCAGCATCACGATTTAAACCAACACTTTTAAGTTCACGACCAAAAACAGTTTTGTTTAAGATAAAGTAAATTAAAATAGCAGTACCTAAAGCGATAAAAATAGAAATATCAAGACCACTATTAGGGAACATAGTATCAAAAAAACCATATGATGTTCTAGCGTTTTGATCAACAGCGATTGTTCTATTGGTGGTTCCATTAATGACTTTTGTTTTCAAATAGTCAGAGTTTAATAAACCATTAACAACATACATGGCAACGTAATTAAACATAATTGAAGTAATAACTTCGTGAACATTATATTTGGCTTTAAAAATACCCGGGATAGCACCCCAAATAAATCCTGAAGCCATACCTGCTAAAACAGCAACAATCCATTGGAAAGAATTTAATTTATCACCAAGGATTCCTACCAAAGCTGCAGCGAATAAACCTACAGTATATTGGCCGCTAGCACCGATATTAAATAAACCGGTTTTAAAAGCAAAGGCAACAGCTAAACCAGTAAAAATAATCGGAGTAGCACTAGTAAGCATTTTAGCAAAACCAATAGACCCACCTCTTGGGTCATTTAAATAACCTTTAAAAAGCCTAGAAATTCCTTCTCTAGCATTATCTGGATTGATAATCACCATAAGGATAACACCGAATAGTAAACCAATGAAGATAGCTAATATAGCTCCTGTAATAGCATTAAAACTATCATTACTTCTTAATTTTTTATAATATACCTTAGTTTTATCTTTAGCTTTTTTAAGAAAAGAGACAAGATTTTCATATGTTTTATTCATTACTATGCCTCCTTCTTATCTTTCTTACTTTGTGGCGTAGATAATTTATCAGGGTAGACGATATCTTTTTTTGACCCAGCCATATAAAGACCAAGTTCTTCAATATCAATGTCTTTTGCCATCACGTTTTTTACGATTTGACCATCATGCATAACTAAGATACGATCACTGACATTCATAACTTCATCTAACTCAAAAGAGATTAATAATACAGCTTTTCCTTTATCTCTTTCTTCAATAATTTTATTATGAGAGAACTCTACAGCTCCTACATCTAAACCTCTTACTGTTTGAATAGAGAGGAGAAGAGATGAATCCTTATTTATCTCTCTAGCAATGATGGCTTTTTGTTGGTTACCACCAGATAAAGTAGCCATTCTTGATTTATAACCTTCACCACTTCTTACATCAAAATTTTCTATGAGTTGTTTTGCTAAATCAATGATAGGTTTCTTTTGAATAAAGCCGTGTTTTTGGAAAGGCTCTAGATGATATTTTTTTAAAGCTAGATTATTAGCTAGTGAGTCAGCCAATACCAGACCATGCTTATGTCTGTCTTCAGGAATATGACTCATACCATTGTCGTTTCTAAAGCGAATAGATTTATGTGTAATATCAGTCTTGTTGAGGATGATTTGTCCTGAATCAGCTTTGATTAAGCCTGATAAAACTTGACCTAATTCAGATTGTCCATTACCGTCAACACCGGCAATACAAACAATCTCTCCTTCTCTAACCCTAAAAGAAACATTATCAACAACATTTTTCTTAGTTCTAGGTGATACAACTGTTAAATCATTAACTTCAAGAACTATATCGCCAACTTTTTTTGCTTTTTTCTCGATGTTGAAAATAACATCGCGTCCAACCATCATTTTAGATAAGTCTTCTTTGCTAGTGTCTTTTGTATCCACTGTTCCAATGACTTTACCACGTCTAAGAACTGTAACTCTATCACAAACTTCCATAATCTCATCTAATTTATGGGTGATAAAAATAATAGATTTGCCTTCTTTTCTAAGATTTTTCATCGTTTGCATGAGTTGAGTAATTTCTTGAGGAGTAAGGACAGCAGTTGGTTCATCAAAAATTAAAATTTCATTGTGTCGATACAACATTTTAAGAATTTCAGTTCTTTGTTGCATATTCACTGAAACATCTTGAATTTTTGAGTCTAGATCAACCCATAAGTCATATTGTTTACAGATTTTTTCTATTTCTTCTCTAGCTAGATCTCTTTTTAAAAATCCAGCTTTGTTGGGTTCAACACCCATAATGATGTTATCGAGAATCGAAAATACTTCAACAAGTTTAAAATGTTGATGAACCATACCGATTCCTAAATCATTAGCATCATTAGGATTTTTAATAGCGATAGCCTCACCATTCTTAAATATTTGACCACTTGTTGGTAAATAAATTCCAAACAAAATACTCATCAGTGTCGATTTACCAGCACCGTTTTCACCTAATAAAGCATGAATTTCTCCCTTTTTCAGATTGAAGTTAACATGGTCATTGGCTAATATTCCCGGAAACTGTTTACTTATATCACGCATTTCAAGTATATTTTGCATAATAATTGTCTCCATTTCTATTTATCTTTTATTAAAAAGAGAGGACAAGAAAAACTTTTCCTTATCCTCAATTCTTTATTTGAACTTAATTTTTATCCTTCGAAAGCAATAACGTTAACAAGAACGATTGAAGTAGCAAATTGTTCAGCAGCTGAACCATCATCACCAAAAGCACCGATAACATCACTTACTACGAATGTTCCATCAACTAATTTTGCATATAATGCATCATAATCAGCTTGTGTAAATATATCAAATTTACTAAAGTCATTAGGTAAACCAACACCTAATTCATCAACTGTAAGTGTTGTAGAAACGCCACCATAATTTGCATCCCATTCACCAGTTTCGAAAATAGCTTCTAAAGCTAATTCTACTGATAATGTTAAACTCTTCATAGCAGAAGTAATAACTGTTTCAGAATCAGCACTTTGATCAACGTCTACACCGATAACTTTACCACTATGACTTTCAGCAGCAGCCATAACTGATTGACCAACAGCTCCACCACAAGCGAAGATGACTTCAGCACCGCTTTGGAACATTGCAGCAGCAGCAGCTTGAACTTCTGGAGTAGCAGCAAAGTCACCTGTATATAAGTAATCTACAGTGATTGCGCCATCAGCTAATTCTAAATCAGCAGCAGCTTGAGCAATACCTTGAACGTATCCATGTCCAAATCTTTGAACAGCAGGAACAGCTAAACCACCCATGAAACCTAAATGACGGTATCCATCCATAACTGCAGCGTAACCAGCTAAGAAACCAGCTTCGTGTTCAGCATAGAAAATTGAATGAACATTATCTTCAATAGTTCCGATAGGATTGAAATTTTCATCAGTCACATTTGCAGGATTAGCATCAAGAATGATGAATTTTACATTAGGATAATCATGTTGCATTAAGTTAACAGCTGGTTCAAATAAATAACCAGGTGTAACAATGACAGTAGCACCATCAGCAATTGCTTGTTGAATAGCAGCAATATATAATGCGTCTGTAGCTTCTGCAGGTTTTAAATATGCATAATCAATACCCATTTCAGTTGCGTAATTTTGAACGCCTTCATATGCACCTTGGTTGAAAGATTTGTCAGTAATATCACCTTTATCAGTGATTAATACGATTTTTTCTCCTTCAAATTCATTAGTTGTTGCTTCTGGATCAACTGTTGTTTCATCAGTTCCACCACAACTTACTAAAGCAGTAATTGTAAATAAAGCTAAAAATAAAACTAAAAACTTCTTCATTTCTTTGTTTCCTCCCTTTTATTTATATAAGCTTGTAACCTTTTTTTATTTTATCACTCAATGGCATTTATAACAAGACAAAATTAATAAAATGCATCTAATAATATATATATAGTAAACACATGTAAACTAATAGATATATATAGTATTTATTTAATTTATTGAAATTATACTAGTTTAAATCTAATGTTTGTTGTTGGTGTTTAGATTGATGATACTTATCTTCAATTTTGGCAACTAAATCGTTAAAATGAAGTTGATTAAACATATTATCAACTCTCAAATATAATATTTTTTCTTTAGGAACATTATATTTACTGAATACTTGGTCAAGAACCCTACCATAATGTTTGTAATGAAATTTTAAATAATCATATTGATCTTTCTCTAAAGACCTAGATCTTTTTCTTACATTATCAAACAAACTGTCTTCGTCTCGAACCAAAACAATATGGATATCTAATTCTGGTAAGAGCTTCATATGTGCATCCGCAATTTTATAAGTAAGTTCAACCTCACCATCAGTCATCATGTTTTCTTTTTTCAATAATTCAACAAAAACTAAATTAGAAAACATGGTAGAATCACATATTAAAAACTGCTCATCTTTTGTATGCCACATGGATAAAAATAATTCACCATAAAAAGCAGCCTGACTTACCAATGCAAATTTCTTTTTATCAGCATAAAACAAAGGCAAGAAGGGACTGCTTTCCACGGGTTCTTTAACCATAGGCACATTGTAATATGAAGATAATAAATGGGATAAAGTGGACTTGCCACTACCAATAGGCCCTATAATTCCAATTCTCATTATTTCCACCTCTTAATTGTATGTATAAATTATACATTCAAAAACATACTAAGTCAAAATTAATAAAGATTTTATATTAGGTTTATGGAAATAAATATTTGATGTATAATAGTCTTTAAGGAGACTTTATGAATGATCCCTTATTTCAAATAACGTTTATAGGCTTCTTAGTAATCTTGCCTATAATAAATTACCAATTAAGTAAGATTAAACTAAAATACATATTCTACATACCGCTAATATCACTCATCATAGCTTTACCCATATTTATATTTGTGATAATAGTAGGGATTAATTCAATAACAAAATTTTTGTTTTTTCTTTCTATGATCCTATGGAACTCAGGTTTCTGTTCTATATTTATCTCATGGATTATCTATAAGAAAAAGAAGAAAATTACGACAAATTAAAGGAGTATTTATGAGTAAAAAACAGTTGATGTTTCATGGAATTATATACCTAGTATTTTTAATCATTTCTGTTCTTGTTTTTCTTGTTGTAGAAGAGGGAATTCACTTAATGTTAGGTTGGAATGCCTTTTTAGCTTTTATCCCCATAAGCTTAGTATATGCTTTCGATAATAAGCAAAATCAAAAAAATATGAATGTATTAATTTTCTTGTTGTGGATATTTTTCTTCCCTAATAGTATTTACTTAGTTACCGATTTAATTTATATAAACAAAGACGCTTTTATTGAAGAAGTTTCATATCTAGAATCATTAATTTATTTACGTGATTTTTCCTCATATTTAGGCTTCTTCCATCTTTTAATCGCATGTCTTTATGGAATCCTTACAAGTCTTATTTCTTTTAAATATTTTAGTAATTTTATCAATGAAAAATTTCCGAAATATCATTTACCTTTCTTTATCATTTTACCGGTATTAGTTTCTATTGGAATTTATTTAGGAAGATTTTTAAGGTTTAACACTTGGGATATATTTAATTTTCTTGAACTAATAAAAGAAGTGTATCGTTCTTTGGATTGGTTTGCAGTTTCTTTTATACTAATCTTTTCATTATTACAATATTTAATCTATGGTTTTTATTTGCTTTTTCAGAGAAAAATTATTTAAAGTCGATTGTATGTTTAAATACTTAGTGATAAAATAAATTGATTGTGAGGTAAATATGGCTAAGGATTCTAGATGGCACATTACAAACTTAATGACATATGCACTGATTGCTTTTATTTCTATGTCTATTGTTTTTTTGTTTGTTAATGATAGTGAACTACTTTTTTATAATATTAAACTTGTTGAAATCAAATATTTTTGGGTTCAATTGGCTTTGGTTTTGCTTGTACTTATTTTATTTATTGTTTTACATAATAAGATTAAGCATTATCCTATAAAAGCTTTTCTTGCATTGATTTATTTGCTTTATATTTTTATATTTGTTCAAAAAGCACCTGCTTTGTCTTTGATTTTTGGAGGTTTTTTCCTAACTTTGCCACCCATATTTTATGGTTTTCAGAAGGTAAAAGAAAAAGAAATTAAGCTAGTTGAACTAATCTTTTATATAGGACAGTTGATTATATTTTTGGCTATTTTATTTACTTTGCTTATGGCCTTGAATAAATCATTTGATAGTCATCAAGGAATTAATTTGTCACAAATATCTAATGATAAAATATTTGTTGAGTCTCAGTTAAATTTTATTATCGTTGGTTTGTTTTTTACATTTTCAATATTATTTGTTTCAATAAAAAAATCTATTAAGTTACCGAAATCACTTATTATAGTTTTTATAGTATTGGGTGTTGGCTTAGTTTTGCTAGAAGTTATAACTTTATCAATCTATATGGTTTATAAGACGAAAACATTATCATCTCCGGCATTTGATTTTGGTATTTTTACTCAGATGTTTTACAATATGAAGAACTTCAATGGCATGGTCACTACTTTAGAGAGAGGCTATGTCTTATCTCATAATGCTGTTCACGTATCACCTATATATTATTTGATGTTACCTATATTTATGATTTTTCCTTATCCTGAAACTCTACAGATTTTACAGGCTGTGGTTGTAGGTTTGGGTGTCATCCCCCTATATTTAATTACTAAACATTTTAAATTGCCATTAATGGTCACGCTCATTGTTTTAGTAATGTACATTTATCATCCTGCAATTATTGCTAGTTCATTCTATGATTTGCATGAAAATTGTTTTCTACCTATATTCTTGTTATTTACTATTTATTTTGGCTTAAAACAAAAGAAAATTGCTTTTACAATATCGGCCATTCTTACTTTATTCGTTAAAGAAGATGCCTTTATATATTTGGTGTTTATAGGTCTTTTCTTAATGTTCTCGAATTTTAAAGAAATGAATAAAAAAGAATTAAGGACCAAATATTTGATGTCAGGTTCCTTGATCATTATATCCACAATCTATTTCTTTCTTGTGACTGGATATATTAATGAATCTGGAGATGGCGCTATGTTTTGGCGGTATGACAACTTAAATGGCTATGAAGATTTAGGATTAATAGGCATTGCCTTAAGTTTGTTTCAATCTCCAAGTTATTGGCTTAGCACTATGTTCTCACCCAATAAAATATTGAATATTATTATTATTTTTATAGTCTTAGGTTTTATACCCTTAAGGTTAAAGAAGTTAAGTTATTACTGGTTATTGGTTCCCTTGTTGTTGATGAACTTCTCTTCAACCTATCAGTATCAACATCAAATAGGATTTCAATACTATTATGGGTCAATTACCTTATTAATTATGATGGTTATTTTATGGTTTCATGAAAAAGAAGAAATCAAAGATGAAACTTTAAATAAAGCAAGTCAAACAAATATTCCTCAATTATTTATTGTCGCTATCATATTAATTTCATCGATTTCTGTAGGTTTTATTACTTTAGACCAAAAATCACATTATCAAGAGTATTATCACAATAATCCGGAAAAGTATGAAGACATCAAAGAAACTTTACTGAGTATTCCATCGGATAAAAAAGTACTCGCAACAACTTGGCTGACTCCGTATTTATCAGACCGTTATCATTTGTACCATTATAAATATTATGATATTGATGAAGGTAACATTATTTTTGATTATATCTTGATTGATAACCGATATTTATCTGATGAAGATCGCATTAAGCATATATTGGAGTTTGCTGATTACGGATATGAGTTAAGTGACCAAACAACGGATTATATATTGATTTTTGAGCCAATTATTGAATAAGAAAAAAGGACGAATTTTTATTTTTCGTCCTTTTATATTTATTTAATTAAGAGAACTTATCATAGAAGACATTGCTAGGATCAATTTTATGTTCATTAAGAACATTGATACAAGCATTGATCATCCCTGGCGAACCACATAAATAAGCTTCTGAATCGCTTAAATCGCCACAATATTTATCAACAACTTCAGTAATTAAGCCTACATCACCTTCCCATTGATCCTCAGGTAATGGGTCTGATAGGGCAGGAATGTATTCGAAATTTGGAAACTCTTTAGCAAGTTCAACAAACTCTTCCGTATAATATAAGTCTTTTTTTGAACGTGCACCGAAGAAATATTTTACTTTTCTTGGCATTCCTTGGTCTTTAAGGAAATGCAAGATTGATCGAATAGGTGCTTTACCAGAGCCCCCTGCGATACAAACCATATCCTTGTTAGAATCTTCTTGTAAATAGAAGTCCCCATAAGGTCCTGTTACTATTACTTTATCACCTAGTTCTAAGGCCCTGTGAACAAAGGTTGTTGCTTTCCCTTTTGGAACCATTCTAATGATTAACTCTATTTTATGAGTTATCTTAGGGTTAGATGCAATTGAATAAGCACGAATAACATCAATTCCAGGAACTTTTAATTGAGCATATTGTCCAGGTTTAAATGACATTGAAGTTGGATTAATGAATTTAAATTGAACCAACTTAATATCATAAGTTAAATCTTCAATATTGATGACTTCACAGCTATATTCTTGAGCAAATAGCATTGATTCAGGAATCTCTATTTTAATATCATCTTGAACCTTAACTTGACATGAAAGTCTGACATTATCTTTCTTTTCTTGAGGTGAAAGGAAAGGTTCTTCCATAGGTTTAACATCTCCGCCACCTTCAACAACTTTAACTTTACAAAAACCACAAGTTGCTTTACCACCACAAGCAGAAGGAATAAAGATCTTATTGTTTGAAAGGATATTTAATAAGGTATCTTCTCCCTTGACAGGAATTTCTGTTTTTCCATTAATAGTAATGACTTTTTCTTTATTACCCCCCAATGCGATATTGGCAAGAATTAATAAACCAGTAATAACCATTAATATGCCGATTAATATAATTGGTATATAAAAATTAATTGCTAAAATAATATTCATTTTGACCTCCTAGAATATTGATAAGCCAGTAAAGCCTATAAACGCTAGGGATAAAATGCCTAAAATAATGAAGGCAATTGCTTTACCAGATAATCCTTTGGGTAGGTATGAATTTTTGGATATTTTTTGTCTGATACCTGCTAATAAGACTATTGCGAGCATCCAGCCAACTGAAGATCCAAATGAAAAAGCAGCAGTTTCAATAAAATTGTAATCTCTATTAACAAAGAAGATAGAGACAGCTAATACAACACAGTTCACAGTAATTAATGGTAAATAAATACCGAAACTATTGTATAATTTTGGTGAAAATTTAGCTAAGAACATTTCTAAGAATTGCACTGTAGCTGCAATAGTAATAATGAAAACCAATAGAGATAAGTTGGTTGTTCCAGTTGTTTTTAAAAGTTCATAGATTGGCCAATTAATTATCCCAGTAAGTGTTACGACAAAGACTACAGCTATACCCATGCCTTTTGCATTTTTTACATTAGTTGAGATGGCGATTAAAGGACACATCCCTAAAATATAAACCAAAGCGATGTTTTGACTTGTCATTGTTGAAATAATGATTTCTATAATGTTTTTCATAAGATCATTCCTTTCATAACTGATATTGAACTAATCATGATGTTTGTTCCTGACCTTCATAATATTTGATTAATTCTCTCATGCCCCAAATAAGTAATCCCAAAACAAAGAAACCACCAGGTGCCATCGCCATAACGACCCAACGTTCCCATGTCACAGACATGATTTGAACATTTAATAATGTACCAAAAGCTAATATTTCTCTAATGGCAGCAACCACGACTAAAACAAAAGTGTAACCCATACCAGAAGCAAAACCATCTACAATTGAGTATTTAACAGGGTTTTTAACAGCATAAGCTTCTTGTCTACCCATAACAATACAGTTGGTAATAATTAAACCTACATATGCCCCTAAAGCATCAGCTATTGGCATAAAGAAGGCTTGAAGAACTGCTTGTACAGAAATTACATAAGTAGAAATAATAACCATATAAGTTACCATTCTAACTTTTTGTGGAATAATATTTCTAATTAAAGAAATGGTTAATGATGAAGCCATAATAACAAAGGTAACCCCTAATCCCATGGCAATTGCATTTTCAACTTTGTTTGTTACAGCCAAGGCTGAACAAATACCTAAAACAGCAACGACAATAGGATTGTTTCTAGAAATACCATCTTTTAAGATGTTGTACCATTTAGTATATTTAACACGAATAAGTCTCATCTTAATCCCCCTTACTCATTCCGACTATTCCAAACAGCTTTAGCTGCTAAATAGTCTTCATTGATTAAAGTTTCAAACCTTTTGGAAGTATTGGTAGCGCCTGTAATGGAGTCAATCTCGTAGATAGCATTTTCAGAAGTGTCTTTATTAATCTCAAATCTAGGAACCATCACTTTTCCAACAAAGGTAGCTAAGTATTGAGATTCAGCAATGACACCACCTAAACCAGGAGTTTCTTCTTGTTGTAGAATAGTGACATTCAATATCGTCTCAAAATCACTTTCTAAAGTTAATATACCTTCAATAGGGCCCCAAACTCCACCGCCTTCAATATTAAAACTTACTGCGCCAGTATCAGGATTAAGATAAAATACCCAATCTTCTAGCTCGATGATTTCGATTTCAGCATCAAAAGTTTCATTAATGTTTGTAATAGAATAAGCTATTCCATTGGCATCTAAAACAGCAGACTTTACTTTAGCATCTTGGTTTGCTTGAATACGATCAGCTGTTAAAGCCTCAACACCAAGTAAGACTGATGAAGTAATGAGTGCCATAATCAAAACAAAAAGCGTCATTTTTAAATATTGATTCATTGTTCAGTCACCTCGCTTAACTTGCTTTCTTCAACTTCTTTATTAAATAAGTCATCAATGAGAGGTGCAATTGCATTCATTAAAATAATAGCGAAAATAACACCTTCTTGGAAAGTTGCAAAATTACGAATTAAGACTGTAAAGAAAGCCAAACCTAAACCAAATACAATCTTACCCATAGGTTTTATTGGTGCAGTCACAGGGTCAGTTGCTAAAAAGAAGGCCGCAAATAACAAGGTGCCCACAAACATTGATAATATTGGATCAGGGAATATATCAGGTGCTGCTAAATGACCAATAGCTGTTAGAATAAAACTTCCACCTAAGTAAGCAAGAGGAATACGCCAATCAGCTACTTTTAAGACCAATAAGCCAATACCTAAGACAATGATTCCGATTCTAAAAGTTTCACCAATATGTCCTGGTACATTACCAAAGAGTAAGTCTTTAAATAAATAAGTAAACTCTCCATCACCATTTAACATGACAAGCGGTGTTGAACCTGTAAAGTTTTCTACTGAAGGATGAATCCATTCAGCTGCAGTAATGATTGATGGAAAAGATATAGTAACAAATAATACACCTACAACTGCAGGATTGAAAATATTTCTTCCTAAACCACCAAAAATAGCTTTACCGAAGAAAATACCAAAGGCTGTAGCCACGGCGACAATCCATAAATTAACTCTAGGTGGCATTAATAATGTTAAAACCAAAGGAGAAACCATCCATGAAATATCAAACTCAAGTTTCCTTACTTTGGCAAACACCCATTCAACCAAGGCTCCTGATACTAAAGCTACAGCTGCAATAGCGAAGACATAGAGTCCGTAAAGAAAAGCTGAAGCAATCAGTAGGACGAGCAAAGAACCGGTAAATATAATAAGATTTTTTTTGCTTGGTACTTGCTGCAAATCTAATTGCATTTCTTGTGTCATAAAATCCCTACTTTCTATCTTGTATTTTTATATATTCTTACATGATATCAATCATGATGATGCCTATATATATTTTTAATTTTGAATTATTTTAAGTGATTCGTTTAATTCTTTAATCTTTAATTAAGGATGTATTTTTATTTATTATAGCATTATTCTTTTTATATGTTTATGGTAAATTTGAAAATTATGTTTTTTTTGTGAACTTAAAGATAAAATACCATAAATCAAATTTTAAAAATACAATTCTTGATAATTTTATTTGATTATTAGGTCTTTTCTTGATATCAGTAAAAATACTTCTTATGAAATTTATCAATTATGGTGAAATTGATAATTAAATGATATTAAAGCTAGGGGATTCAAATATATGTTAAAATAATAAAGAGGTGAACACATGAATAACTTTAAAAACTATAAATTTAAAGAAAATATCATTATTAAAAATCGATTTGTATTAGCTCCTATGACAACCTATTCAGGAAATCCTGATTTAACATTAAGCGATGAAGAGGAAAAATATTATCAAGCAAGAGGAAAAGAATTTGGAATGGTTATTACAGCCGCAACAGCTGTAAGTAAACAAGCCCAAGCATTTGAAAATCAAATTTCTATTATGAATGATGATTACATACCATCAATGGCAAGACTCGCAAAATCAATCAAATTAGGCGGCGCATTAGCGATCCTTCAATTGCATCATGGAGGAAGAATGAATTATCCGGGTTTGTTTGAAGGCCAAGACATTGTTAGTGCATCAGCTATTAAAGCTGAAAGAGATTACTTATTAGAACCTAGAGCCCTAACAAATGATGAAGTCTATGGAATTATAGATGATTTTAGACAAGCCATGATACGAGCAATTAAAGCAGGCTTTGATGGCATTGAATTACATGGTGCTAATACTTATTTAATCCAACAGTTTTTTAGTCCACATTCAAATCGAAGAACAGATGAATTTGGAGGTTCTTTAGAAAAAAGAATGACCTTCCCATTGGCATTAGTGGATATGGCCATTCAAACAAGAAAAGACTATGCCAATGATGATTTTATAATTGGTTATCGTTTGAGTCCTGAAGAATATGAAAATCCAGGAATAAACTTGGATGATACTAAAGTACTTGTAAGAAATTTATCTATGAAAAACATAGATTATATTCATTTTTCATTGGGTAATTATAAACAAAGTTCAATTAGAGATGAAATAAATAAAAAACCAATCATAGAAATATTAAAAAAAGAAAATCTTGGCCATAAGAAACTAATAGGTGTAGGAGAAATAGATAATTTAGATAAGGCTAATCATGCTATCAATTTAGGTTTTGATTTATTAGCCATTGGCTTACAAGCCCTAGCAGATGAAAATGTGGTTAGTCATATCATAAATAATCATCCAGTAAAAAAAGTCTTTGATAAAAACTCTATACTTCCATCAAATTTATATGAAAGAGTAAAAAGATGGCGTAATTTATCTGATAGGGGATTTAGTTTTGACCAATAAAAAAAGGAGACTCTTATGGAAAAATATTTAAAAGATTTTAATGGCGGTTTAATACATCTAAAAATGAAAGATAAAGACCAAATTGTATATAAGGGCTATAGAGATCATTACAATCAACTACCTATAAACAAAGACACAAAATTTCCAACAGCTTCTGGTGGAAAAATATTTATTGCCCTTGCCATCATGAAACTAATTGAAGAAAAATTATTGAGTTTAGACTCAACGCTTGGTCAAATATTAACTTTTAATTTAAACTCAATTGATCAATTAATTTCAATTAAAGATTTATTGACACATACATCAGGTATACCAAATTACTTTGACTTGTCTGAAGTTAATGACTATAGTGAAATTTGGAATGATTATCCTAATTATAAAATCAGATCTTCAAAAGATCTATTACCCCTATTTATTAAAAAGCCAATGGAATATACTAGAGGGGACCATTTTTCTTACAATGATTCTGGATTTGTTATCTTAGGTATTGTTATTGAAGAAATTACTAAAATGCCCTTTGATAAATACCTAAATCAAATTATATTTGAACCTTTGAATATGAAAGACACAGGATATTATGAATTAGATCGTTTACCTATGAATTGTGCAAACGCCTATATCTTTGATCCTATTAAAAAGAACTACTATTCAAACATTTATAGTATCGATGCAAAAGGAAGCGGTGCAGGTGGCGCTTATTTTTCCACCTTCGATTTATCTAAATTTTGGATTGGATTTATCCAAGGCAAAATCATAAAAAAAGAAAACATAGATTTAATGTTAAAGAAACATGTATCATTAGAAAAGGGATTCTACGGATTAGGAGTTTGGCTTGATGAACAAGGACAACCTTATATTACCGGCATGGATCCTGGAGTTAGTTTTATTAGTGGCTACAATATAAGTAAAGATAGAATCATATCTATTTTTTCTAATTACCAAGATAATGTCTTTAAATTGTATGATCAAATCAAAGAAGAACTATCATAATTATATTTTTTCATAAAAAACTGTATTAAGAAAGTAATATAAGGTATGATAAACTTAAACTGAAGAGGTGTTGCGATGAAAAAAATAATCTTACTCATAAGTTTTTCTTTTGTCATGTTCTTATTAGGGTGTGATGGTTTTGTAGTCAATACAAGCATGATAGATTCTTCAATTGAATCAAGCACAAATGACAACGAAACTATAGAAAACACATATGAGAAATCAACTGAAATTCCTACAATAGAAGATGATACAGAGTTGACTACGAGTTTTCCAATAACAAGCAAAGAAGAACTAACAAGTACTGAAGAAGAAACTAGTACAGAAGAACCTACAAGTACTGATGAAGAAACTTTTACAGAAGTTCAAACTACAATAGAGATAACAGAAGATCAAACAGAGACTCCAACTTCTCACCAAGAAACGATAAATGAAGATGAAGCCTATATTCAAGAAGTCTACTTAATGATTAGCGAATATTTTCCTGAACAAATAAGTGAAGATACTGTTTTGCCTATGCTCTTAAAAGAAGGATTAAGTATTCGTTATTATTTAAATAATCAAAGACTAGAAAACTATAAAATAATCTATGAAGCATTAAGTTATTCTAAGACTCTTGATATTAGAGTAATCATTGATTATCAAAGTTCTAGCCAAATTTTTGATTTTACTATCCTTCAGTTAAGAGATGAAGATATGTACCAAGAGTCTTTAGTAAATGAAATATTTTTGGATGCTATAGAAGAAATCCAAGCTGCTATACCAACTTATGTTCAATCGGATATTTCCCTACCAAAGCATGATGTGGTTCAAGTATCATATAGTGTGGATCACTCATATATTCTAAATAATCGCTTGATATTCATATTTCATGATCAAGATAAGACCGTGAATATGAATATAGAGTTAACTTATCAAAATCAGATAAGAACCCACCAGTTAATTTTAACATTTTTAGCAATGACTAAGATTCATAAAATACCTGAGATTCATATCACTACTGAAGCTAATCAAAGTATTGATTCAAAGGAAACCTATGTTTATGGGCATTTAACACTTTATAATTTTAATGAATATAATCAAGAAGAAATTCTCTTAAATCAAGTAGGTATGAATATTAGACTAAGAGGAAACTCTACCTTATATATGCCAAAATTGCCATATAAAATTAAGTTCGATGATAAGCAGTCAATGTTCACTGATTATTTTGAAAAAGACTGGGTTTTATTAGCAAATTTCTCTGATCAAACATTAATTAGAAATGCTCTCGCTTTTCAGCTGTCTAGAGATTTAAACATGGAATTTTCACCAAGTTTTCAATTTGTTGACCTATATGTTAATGGAGTTTATCAAGGAAATTATCTGTTAACTGATCAAGTTGAAGTGACCAATGACAGAATTAACATTGAAGAAAACACATCTAATATAGACACTGGCTATTTGCTAGAGTATGATATGAGAATTTATGATGAAGGTTTGGACACAACCAAGGAAAATTATTTCTTAATTGACGGGATACCTTTTGTGATAAAATCACCTGATTATTATGATCAACATTATTTGCCTGGACAAAAAGAATACATAGAAACATATATGAATGATTTATTTAATGTCTTAAAGAATAAGGAAGATTATCACCATTTAATTGATGAAAGTACTTTTATCGACTGGTTTATTGTCAATGAAATTTTTAAAAATGTTGATTCGGGTTATTCTTCTGTATATTATTATAAAGATCAAGGTGGCTTGTTGAAAATGGGTCCAGTATGGGACTTTGATTTATCAAGTGGAAATTATGGACATTTACAAGAAGATTTAAGAGGTCCTGAAGGATTTTATACTTCAAGAAGCGAAAAAAATCGAATTTTCTATTACCTGATGGAATATGATGAATTTAAATCAGCCTTAAAATTAAGGTGGAATCAGGTTTATGAAGAAGTCATTCTGAACATAATTGATGAAGTATACAGGCTTACAGACCAAATCAATCTTTCAAGATATCATAACTTTCAAAGTTGGGATATTATAGGTTCTTATCAAGATTGGTTTGTTTCACCTGAATTATTAGCCATTCAAACTTACGAAGGTCAAGTTGAGTTTTTAAGGGATTTCTTAATAATAAGAATTGATTGGTTAAATCAAGAAATCAATAAATTTAATTAGGAGGTTTATGAAGAATATAAAATTTATTAAAGATAATAATTTTATCTACAATGATAAAATTATTAGTGAAATTAAAAATTATAATCAAAGCCAAACTGGTTATAGAGAAAAAGATAAACAAAATTTTTATATTTTTGAAGATCAAGATTTAGTCGCTATAGCACACACAAAAATGGTTTCTGATTGGTGTCATATAATGCAAATTTATTACAAGAACTTTGATAGCCTTAAGGCACTTATAAACAATATAAAGGAATTCTATAAAGATAAAGTAGAAGGCATTCAATACCAATCAATCTTAGCAAATAGAATTAGTGATTTAAAAAAACTAAAATTTATACAAAAGGGTCAGTTAAAGGATATGGTCGATGGGAAAGATTATGTGTTTTTATTGACAACAGATTTTACTATTGATCATGAAATGGATAATTATCAAAAGCATACTAGTGACAAACAATTAAGTAAATATGATAGAATAATGAAGAAAGCCAATCAAAAAATAAAAAAATCACTTCATTATTCTTCTGAAGATATCGACGTTCAATTTGTAGCCTTAGATGGAGACCAATTTGTTGGTGGTATCTATGGTAATTATCAATACCAATACCTTTTTATCAATATTCTTTTCGTTGATAAAGATTATAGGGGCAATAATATCGCCAGTAAACTTATGGATTTAATTGAAGAAGATGCCTATAATCGAGGTGTATATAATTTATATTTAACCACCTTTGAATTTCAAGCATTAGGTTTTTATCAAAAAAGAAATTATAAAAAAATTATGGAAATATATGATTACCCCATTGGTTTTAAAGAATATACAGTATATAAAAAATTAAAAGAATAGGAGAATTAAGATGGAAAAATTATATGATGTTGGATTGATAGGTATCGCTGTAATGGGCGAAAATTTAGCTTTAAATATGTCATCTAAAGGTTTCTCCGTGGTTGTGTCTTCTAGAAAACAAGATACCATTGATACTTTTTTAAATGGTCGAGCTAAGGGTAAAAATTTTGCCGGTACGACGAATATGGAAGAACTAGTTTCTATGTTGAAAAAACCTAGAAAAATCATGTTAATGATAAAAGCAGGAAACCCAGTAGATCAAGTCATTGAACAATTAATCCCTTTGTTAGATGAGGGAGATGTGATTATTGATGGTGGCAATTCAAACTACGAAGATACGACAAGAAGAACTCAATATTTAAAAAGTAAAAACATTCTTTATGTAGGCAGTGGTGTATCAGGTGGTGAAGAGGGTGCTCTAATAGGGCCATCCATAATGCCTGGTGGTAATAAAGAAGCATGGCCAATTGTTAAACCTTTGTTACAGTCAATAGCTGCTAAAGTCAATGATGGACAGGTTTGTTGCGATTGGGTTGGAGAAGATGGTGCAGGCCATTTTGTTAAAATGGTTCATAATGGGATTGAATACGGAGATATTCAATTAATTACTGAAATTTATCATATTATGAAAAGCTTAATTGCTTTAAATAACGATGAAATGTCAACTATTTTTTCTAAGTGGAACCAATCAGAGTTAGATTCTTACTTAATAGAGATTACAGCTGATATATTAGCTTACAAGGATGAACGTGGACAACATCTCATAGATAAAATATTAGACACAGCTGGTCAAAAAGGTACTGGTAAGTGGACAGTTTCTTCAGCCTTAGAAGAAGGCATTCCTTTAACCCTAATTGGAGAATCTGTTTTCTCAAGGTTTTTATCAGCTCTCAAAGAAGAAAGAGTGCTTGCCTCTAAATTGTATCCAAAATCAAATAAACCCTTAAATGGAAATAAGAATGTCTTCATTGAGGATTTAAGAAAAGCGCTTTATGGTGCGAAAATTCTTTCATATACTCAAGGTTATCAACTAATGAAAGCCGCTGCTGAATCCCACGAATGGAATCTAAATTATGGTGGGATTGCCCTTATGTGGAGAGGTGGTTGTATCATTAGATCAGTATTCTTAGATAAAATTAAAAACGCTTTTGATAAAAATCCTAATTTAAGCAATTTACTATTAGATGATTATTTTATAAATACTATGGAACAAGTGATTCCTAGCTTAAGAAAGATAGTATCCACTGCAGTTTTATCTGGTATTCCTGTGCCAGCCTTAAGTTCAGCACTTGCTTATTTTGATGGATATACGAGTCATAGATTACCAGCCAACCTTTTACAAGCACAAAGAGATTACTTTGGTGCCCATACTTACGAAAGAGTTGATCAAGATAGAGGAATATTCTTCCATACCAATTGGACAGGTAAAGGCGGAAAAACTTCTTCTACAACTTATAATGTATAATTGATAATCGCCTCATTTTGAGGCGATTTATTTTTTATCTAAGTATGATATAATAAGTGTGGAGAGATAAATATTATGATTGAATACCTTAAATCATTGAATATATATGACATTAAAAGTTTAAAGGGTTTCCATAATCAGATCTTATCTGGTTTATATCAAGGAAAAGAGATTGTGATTAGGCTTATTCAAAGAAGAAGTTTTGAAGAAACAATGGCAGAAATTTCTTATTTAAATCAGCTTAGTAAAATTATGAATGTTGTTAAAGCAATTCAAATTGAAGGTTCATATGTTATTGAGCATCAGGATTATCTTCTTTCTTTTTATGAAAAGTTGCATATGAAGCATTGGTATGAACTATCTTTGACAATGAAACATCACTTTAATGCAGGTAAAGCATTAGGTCAAATTCATCTATTTTCTATGAATCAAAATCAATATTCTAGAAAAGACTATAAAAAACACCCAGATATTCAACTGATCAACGAACTTGATCCTATGATAAAAACAGAATTAAAAAAGACACTAAAAACCATAGATTCAATGAAAAAAGAACCTAATTATTATGGATTAATACATGGAGATTATTTATATTCTAATCTAATGTATGATAAAGACAAAGTTTGTGTGATTGATTTTGATGATTTAGAATACAACTATTATCTATACGATATTGCAGTATATATATTTTATTTGTTACTTGGTGGTGACCCTATGGATATAGATTTGCTAGCTAACCTAGAAGTTTTTAATCATTTCATGAGAGGTTATCGATCTGTAAATCAAGAGACCCAATTTGACTTTAAAGACATCAATATATTTTTTAGATTAAGACAATTAAAACTTTTGGCTACCATCAATCAATTACCAATAATTTCTTTGGGAACTTGGCAAAAGAAGTATATTGATTTATCTATTAAGCAAATCAAGAATCATGAAAAATTTGTTCCAATTGATTTTAATTACGAGTGATTAAATTGAATGTGTTTTAATCATTAATCTAATAAAAAACATATATTTATTGCTAAAAATATCAAATTAACAGTAAATATAGGCTTTTTTTTCAATTATTATTGTTTTTTTTAATTATTTATTTTAAAATATATCAAAACTATCTTTATAAACATCACAAAGACTGTGAGGTAAATATATGCCTGAAACAAGTGATTTTCTTCAAAACAATTTGGATGCTGTTGAGAAACTTCTAGAAAAAGCAAAGGATGCAGAACATAAGGATACTTCTGAAGCCTTAAAACTTTCTTTAGAGGCTCTTTCTATTGCAAAAAAACATCACTATATAAAACAAGAAGCTAAGGCTGATATGAGAATAGGCAGGTGTCATTGGATTAATGGTAATTTTAAAGAAGCCATTGATTTTTTATCTAAGTCTTTAAAAATTTCTGATAAGATTAATGATGCTTACACTAAGGTTGATGCTTTGATAGGTTTAGGAAATGTTTATGTGACCATTGAGATTCTTGACCAAGCCATTAGTCAATATATGAAGGCTTTAACCATTTCAAAAGATAATGGTTTTGGTGAGTTAGAATCTAAAATATTAAATAATATAGGTACCATGCATGAAGATCTAAAGAATTATCCTGTGGCTTTGGATTACTATCAAAAATCTTTAGATAAAACTTTAGAAATAGAAGATACTTATGGGCAAGCCATTGCTTATTTAAATATTGGTAATGTATATTTTTCTTTAAATGATATGGATAAGTCTGAAGAGAACTTTCATTTAGCCCTTAATTATGGTAGAGAAAATGATAAAAGTTTACTTCTTGCTCATTGTTATTATTCTTTGGGTAGGCTTCATCATAAACGTGGAGATGTTCCTCTTAGTAAAAAGTATTTAGAATTAGGTATTGAAAAGGCTAACGAAAGTAAAGACCTCTATATTCTATTTAGAATTTTAAGTGAATATGCTGATATTTATGATCAACTAAAAGATTATAATCAAGCACATAGTTTTTATCAAAAGGCTTTAGATGTCGCTAAACAAATCGGCATGGATGAGTTAATGCCAAGATTTTATGAACAAGTGGCTCATTTCTACGAGAAAAACAATAAGCTTGATTTAGCCTATGAATCTTATAAACTCTATAATCAAGCTTATAAAATAGTAGAAGAGAATAGAAGATTAGAAAGAATTAATAGTCTTGAATATCAAGAAAAATTAAAAGCTTCTTTGGAAGAAACAAGAATTTACCGCCAATTATCAAATGAATTAAGAAAAAGTTACCAACAAATGCATGTCCTTAGTAATATTGGACAGGCCATGACCTCAACACATCAATTAGACTTAATATTCGAACAATTATATGAAAATGTAAACCTTTTGATGAATGCTGAAAGTTTGGGTGTAGGCTTATTTGATGAAGAAAGTAAGGCTTTACGCTTTGATTTATTTATTGAAAGAGGAAAATTATTAGATCCATTTTCATTATCATTGGAAAATAAGAAAAGTTGGTCAGTGTGGAGCTTTTTAAACAAAGAAGTTGTTAAAATAAATGATATTGAAAAAGAATATAAACGGTATATAGCTGCTTTTGCTTCAACAAGAGGAGATTTAATGCATTCTGCTATGTATGCACCTTTAATGGTTGAAGGAGAAGTTATTGGTGTTTTTTCTATCCAAGCAAAAGAGAAAAATGCTTACACTGATACACATCAAGATTTATTAACCACTTTATCTTCTTATCTAGCCATCGCAATTAAAAACGCTACTAAAACTAAACAGTTGGCTGAATTAAATCAAAAATTAAAAATATTGTCAGAAAATGATGGTTTAACCAGTATTCCTAATCGTAGATTATATGATGATGTGTTTTCAAAATTATGGATGAAAGCCATTAATCAATCTGAGCCCCTATCTATTATGATGGTTGATATTGATAATTTTAAAGATTTTAACGATCATTATGGTCACCTTATTGGTGATGAAGTTATAAAGAAAGTAGCCCATTTATTGAATGAACACCGTCGGAATGAAAATGATTTTGTCGCAAGATATGGTGGAGACGAATTCGTGATTATATTACCAAATTGTGATATAGATGAAGCAGAGGTATATGCAAAAGAATTACAAGTTAAGTTGGCTGAAATTTCTGATAATCTAGAAGTAACTGAACCGGTCACTATTTCTATAGGTCTATGTACAACCCAACCAAATTCAAAGAAGTCTAAAGATATTTTTGTTAGTATAGCTGACAATCAGTTGTATATTAGTAAAGAAAATGGTAAGAACTGTGTTTCATCTTCTACTTATTAAAAACAAATAAGAAATAACTTTATTATGGTTATTTCTTTTTTTCTATCTTCTATAAAATTATGATAAACTATACTTAGTTGCTAGAACATTAATAATATTATGAAAGAGGTAGATTTATGAAGATTTTGATTATAGGTGGTAGTGGTACAATAAGTACTTATGTTGTTAGGAAATGTGTTGAAATGAAGATGGATGTGACTATTTTAAATCGAGGAATACACCATGTAGATTTACCTAAATCAGTAAAAATTATTATTGGTGATATTAAAGATAAGCAAGCAATGATGACATTAATGAAAGATAATTTCTATGATTCTGTCATTGAGTTTGTTGCTTTCACCAAGGAAGATGTTCAAAGAGATATAGAAGTCTTTAAAGGCAAGACTCGCCAGTATATTTTCATTTCATCAGCCAGTGCTTATCATAAACCTGTTGAAGATTATCCTATGACTGAAGAAACACCTTTAAAAAATCCTTATTGGTCTTATTCACAAGATAAAATAGAATGTGAAGAATATTTAAAAACAGTTATAGATATGAATATCACGATAGTTCGACCATCACATACTTATGATAATAAAATGATTATGGCTGTTATGACAAGATGGGGTTATGAGTATGCTCATATACAAAGACTTAAAGATGGATTGCCAATTATCATTCCTGGTGATGGTACTAGTGTGTGGACGATTACACATGCCAAGGATTTTGCCAATTCTTTTGTCTATCTTATTGGAAATGAAGCAGCCTATAATGATGTATTCCATATAACTGGTGAAAAACTATATACTTGGGATCAATTAACTCAAATGATGGCCCAAGCTTTAGGTGTTAAGGCTCATATTATTCATATTCCTACTGATTTTATTATCCAAATGATGCCTGAAATGGAAGGACCTTTATTTGGTGATAAATCATGGTCAGTTATTTTTGATAACTCGAAAATCAAAAAAATCAGCCAAGAATATACTTCAAACATTGGCTATGAAGATGTGGTTATGGATGTAATCAAGTACTATGAATCACAGCCTGAAAAACAAAAAATAAGTGAAGAATATGAAGAACTCTATGATTTAACAATTGAACTATATCAAAAGAATTTAAGGAGTTAAAAATGAAGAAATATTTTACTAAAGAAAGACTTATATACTTATTGCTTATTGTTTCTATTCTAAGCATTTCATTTTTTGGTATCAACCAACTTGTTAGAATTTTACCTGGTTTTTTCTCTAGTTTAGGAAATGCCGCAAAGAGCGTTATTATACCCTTTTCTATTGCTTTTTTGTTTACATTTATTATTAATCCATTAAGTTTTTGGATAGAGAAAAAAACTAAATTAAGCCGGTCCGTTTCAATCATATTATCAATGGTGATTGGTCTTGTATTTATCTTAGGAGTTTTATCTATCACTTTAACTTTTATTATCTCCCAATTAGTGACAGTTTCATTAAGATTGATTGAATACTTAGATAATGAAGCTTTTAAAGGATTTATAGAAAATCTTGTTCAAATCATTCAAAATAGATTAGATACATCAAATATACAATCATTAATAGATAATTTTGAATCCTACGGATTAACACCGAGTTTAGTATCTGATTGGTTAGGTTCTATTTTTACAGGCTTAAGATCTGTAACTTCAAGCATCGCTCAATTAGGAATGATTTTGATATTAACACCAGTATTTATGTATTATTTAATGAAGGATAAAGATACTGTTTTTAATGGGATATTACATGTTTTCCCACATAATAGTCAAAAACATATTCATGCATTAGCCCTAGAAACTGACAAAGTGATCAAAGGTTATTTTACTGGTTATGGAATTGTCATGGTATTTATTACAGTGTTTTTTGCAATTACTTATAGTATTTTGTCTTTCTTTATCCCTGGTTTTAATTTAGGCCACGCTATTTTATTCGCATTAGTCATGGGTGTCTTTAGTATCATACCTTATATAGGGGTTTGGATTGCGATGTCAATGCCTGTAGTCTTGTTTTTAAGTCTTCACTTTGAAAGTGCGAATCCAAATTATGTTTATTTAGTTGCGATAGTTATGGTTTTTTTATTAAATATCATTGAAGAAGCTATAGAGAGTACTTTGGTTCAACCCAAAGTATATTCAAAACAAGTTAGAATTCATCCCTTAGCAGTTCTTTCAAGTTTTATTTTCTTTGGAGCTATCTTTGGCCTTGTTGGTTTGATTTTAGCAGTGCCTATTGCTGGTACAATTAAAGTCAGTTTTAATTACTTCAAAACACTTAATTCTGAAGAAGAGAACAAAAGAGAAATTAAAGAAGATAAAGAAGCGAAAGATGAGGAAGTACACATAGAAGAAAAAGAGACTGAAGATAAAAAATAAAATCTAGGAAGTGATAGTTTTGAAAATTAACGATTTGTTTGATATTATTGATCAATGCCAAACACATAAAACTGAAGATTATGTTTTTTTAAATATTGTTTCAAAAGATATTGTCTATTTCAATGATTCAATATATTCTGTAGATGAATTAGATAATATTCTTCAAGAATATGATGATGATACTGATTGGATACCTGTTAAAGTAGAATCTTTTGAAAGAGATATGTATCAAGAGTTTTTTGATTTACAAGAAGGACATCTTAAAGAAAAATTATATTTAGTTTTCTTTAGTCGAGGTGGTTATAGTAAAGCAAAGACAGTCATGTATGAAGCAGGTATTATTGATGATTTTTATCGTTTTAGAAATCAATATCAAAGAAGAATCGTTTTTCAATGGTGTGAAGAGCACCAAATATCATTTGAAGATTAGAAAGGAGATTTTTTTATGGAATATTCTAATCCAAAAAAAATTGACTTTAAATTTTCTAAAATATCGTTTGGAGCTTGGCAATTAGGTAATCGCTTTGATTTTGATGAAATGAAAGAAGAATCAGCTATTAAACTTGTTCAATCTGCTTTCCAAGAAGGGATTACTTTATTTGATACAGCACCTAATTATGGTAAGGGTCAAAGTGAAGTTATACTTGGTAAAGCTTTGAAAGGAATTAGAAACAAGGTTTTTATTAATACTAAATTTGGACATGATAGTCATGGACAAACAAATTTTGATGTTGAAAGACTTGAATTTTCAGTGAAAGAAAGTTTAATAAGACTACAAACTGATTATATAGATTCAGTGATATTACATAATCCTGGTAGAGAAATGTTGTATGGAGATCATCCTATATACAAAGAATTAAATAGGTTAAAACAATTAGGATTAATAAAGCATTACGGTGTTAGTGTCGATTGGCCAGAGGAACTTGAAATTGTTTTAAAAGAAAATAATCTAGATGTTATAGAATTAATGTTTAATATTATTCATCAATCACCAAAAATATGGTTTGATGAAATAGAAAAGCAAGGAATTTTATTAATGATCAAAGTGCCATTAGATTCTGGGTGGCTATCTGGCAAATATACAAAAGAAACTATATTTAAGGGCGTTAGATCTAGATGGACTCAAGATAACATTAAGACTAGATTGGAAATTGTCGATAGAATTAAAGAAATAGTTGGTGAGGATATCTTACATGCAAGTTTAAAGTATATTTTGAATTATGATGCAGTATCTTGTGTTATTCCTGGAATAAGAACCGAAGACCATTTAATATCTAACTTGAAAACTTTAGAATATGACTTATCTATAGATATACAAAAAGAGTTAGAGAGTTTATATGAGTCTTATATTAAATATCAAAATACACCTTGGTAATTAGAAAAGGAGTCATATGCCATTATTTGAAACCATTAAATATAAATTAATAAACAAAGAAAAAAACATAGAAATTAGGCAATATAAAGATGTATTGTTAGCTTCAACGAAAACTCAAATGAATTCTTCGATGGATTCTGGTTTTAATAATGTTTTTAATTATATTTCAGGAGAAAATCAAAATAATCAAAAAATTTCTATGACAACACCTGTGGTCACCTATGAAGAAGATAATCAATTGGTTACTGGGTTTTATGTTCCTTCAAAGTATTCTATGGAATTAGCACCAAAGCCAAAGAGTGAAAAGGTTTTTTTAAACCAATTGAATGAATCAATTTATGCGGTTATTAAGTTTAGAGGTAAATGGACAAAAGAAAACTTTAATAAATATGATAGAATCTTAATTGAATATATAAATGATAATAATTATCTAATTCAATCTAGTAGATTAATTTTAAGGTATCAGCCACCTATTGTGCCTGGGATTTTTAGAAGAAATGAAATAGCATACCAAATAAAAAAATAAATAAATGACGATTCATCAAGACTTGTTCTTTGGTGAATCTTTTAATTAGGGTGGATTATTGACTAATCTTTAGGATGATTATGATATAATGAGTCATAGACTATATTAAGGGAGTAAATATGAAAAAAATTCTAATTGCAGCGATGTTTATCTTGCTATTTGTTCTTGTATCATGCACGGATGATACAAGAATATCGACTGATTTTCCAACAACAACAAATCAAGTTACTGAAGAACCAACAACAATAGAAAGCACTTTTGAAGAGACAACGATGCTCCAAACGACAGAAGAAATTACTTCTGAGCAAGCAACTGAGCTGCCAACGACAATTGTTGATACGACAGATGAAACATCTGAAGTTTCTACAACAATCCCAACAGAGGAACCTACAGAAATTCCAACCGAAGAGCCTACTGAAGTGCCAACAACTGAAGAACCAACGACAGAAGAACCAACGACAGAAGAACCTACCACTGAAGTTGAAGTGATAGATACAGTCCTTGGTTTAGAAGATACTCAAGTGATTGTTGATCATTATTTTAATCCTATGCTTGATGTATCGGCTTATTCATCTTTTGGAAAAGATATTACTTATTTAATTGAAATCACCGGTTTTGTTGACTATGGAACTGTAGGAGAATATGATTTAACCTACAATATTTCTTATTTAGAAGATTCTTTTTCAGCGACCAGAAGTATTTCTATTGTTGAAGGCACTTACTCTAGTCCAAGTGGTTCTAGACCTATTGGAGATACAGGAACAGTAAGCCTTGGGCAAGGATCATATGTGACAGGAAGTGACTCAAGCATAGCTCATCCTATAAACGCAACTTTCTTGAGGAAAAACTTACTCAATGATGCCATTCCATCGAGTGGGTGGTGGACAAGCTTACTTGTTCAAAATTATGGAGGGTCTAATGGTTTGTATTTAAATCCATTAAGAGTCGCTTTTGCCAATGAAGGCATGGAAATAACCAATCCTTTAGATGGTTTTGTTCAATACTGGAATCCTGAGGGTTATCAGACCATTGCCCAATTTCCGATAGCCTTAAAAGACGCTTATTTAAAGTCTTCAGATTTGAATGTTGGTTATGTTACTGAAGTTATCGATTATTCAGATTCAATGGTCAAAGTTGCAATGAAAAATAATTTACTTTCTGAAGATGAAGTGGTTGTGACTTTAGTCCAAGGATCACCTTATGTTTTTGTAGAGACAGCTAACAAAAATTCGATGACACTCACGATGGATTCTAGTGTTACGATTGAATATTATAATCTACAAGGACAAAAAATTACAACACCAACACATCAAGACCAAGCTATTATTGTAAAAATGGTTCAAAGACATTCTGGCTATGATACTTCTCCACCTGCAAATGTTGGACAAGCGCAATATACAGACAAATACTATTTGGTTAATGTTCCTAATAATTCTACTTTCACAATGAATAACAACCAACTATCAATGACATTGGGAGATGGAAACTATCTTTCAATCGCTGCTATAAATGATTTATCTGAAGCTATGTTTTATCACAATCATGGCTATTCAATGATTACAGATACATCAATTACTTATGAAATTGATAAAATGAATAGTATGGTTTATACAGATTATCAAATGATAGTTCAAAATCTTAAAAGTACAAATTTTGAAAGTCCTTTATTGGCTTTAATGCCTCATCAATATAAATATAGTGATGCTCTTTTAAGTGATTATTCTTACAGAACCGTTAGAGGTACTTTAAAAGTGATGGAAGGATCTTATTTCCAAACCATCTTATCATTTAATGGTTTGTTACCTGGTTATACCTTACCTGAGAACACTGCCTTTAATCAAAGCGATCAAATTGCTTATTTATATGATCTTGATTCAAGAACTGAAATTAGTGATTTAGACAATTTCTATAATGATGAAGGTCCTTATTGGAATTCAAAAGCCATTTATCCTTTGGCACAAGGAATTATTATTGCTGATCAATTAGGAGAAGAATTATTAGAAATTTCGTTTGTAGGTAAGTTAAAATACTTACTTGCTGATTGGTACACCTATGATGGAACAAGTGATGATAAGTATTTATTCTACAATAATCCATGGGGAAGTGTATATTACTCAAATGATGATTTTGCTACAGCTTCAACATTAAGTGATCACTCTTTCACTCATGGCTACTTAATTTATGGATCTGCAGTATTAGCAATGTACGATTCAACTTTTGTTGAAGAGTATGGGGACATGGTTGAACTCTTATTGGATGATTACATGTACCCACATAAAGATGATGCTGAGTTTGCATATTTGAGAAATTTTGATCCATGGGCAGGCCATAGCTGGGCTCATGGTTTTGGGACTTTTGCTGAAGGGAACAACTTAGAATCAACTTCAGAAGCCTTAAATTCATGGAATGCTGGTTATTTATGGGCCTTACAAACAGGCGATGAAGCTAGAATGAATGCTGCTATTTATGGCTTTGTTACAGAAATATCTGCAATCAAAGAATACTGGTTTGATTATGATGAAGAAAATTGGGATCCAGCCTTTGGTGACTATGTAGATGTTGCCGGAATGGTATGGGGAGGTAAGCATGATTACGCAACTTGGTTTGGGGCAAACCCAACATTTATTTACGGGATTCAATGGTTGCCTACTGGAGAATATTTAACAAATTATGCTCTAAATGATAAAGATTACGATAAATTATCATCAATATATCAAACGTATTTACAAGCTAAGAATGGAGAGATAGACACATGGTATAGTAATATGTGGGCTATTCAAGCTATTATTGATCCTGACATAGCTATTATTGAATTTGACTCATCATTAATTTTAAATGATGATTATCCAGCTGAGTTATCAGGAACATACTGGATGATTCATGCCCTTGATTCTTTGGGAAGAAGAGATACAAGTGTATGGATGGAAATCACTATGGGTGTAACATCTACAGTATACAAAGACGAATCCAATAACCTTTATGCTATGATTTGGAATTCGAGTACAAGTCCTAAGACTATTGATTTTTATAATCAAGATGGTTTATTTACAAGTGTTTCAGTCAATGCTCGTTCTTTTACCAAGGTTGAATTAATTTCTAATCAATAGGTAATAACATAGATGCACAACTTTTGAGTTGTGCATTTTATTTTAAATTAATAAAAATGATATAATATATTTGAGGAGGACTTATATGCTAAAAAGAATTTTTTATGGTTTAATCATAGGATCTATACTAGGTCTTGTTTGCATTTTAGGGGCATCGTTAAGATCAAAAACAAATTTAGATACTTGGTATTTATTTGCTTTTTGGTTTAATCGGTTTTTAATGGGCTTTGTTTTTGCTTTATTACCAATCAACATACCTATTAAAGGAAAAATCATAAGAGGAGTTTTAATAGGTTTAGGAGTTTCATTTGCTTTTTATTCAGCTACAAATTATCAAGACTTTTTAGGATTTATAGTAGGCGCTTTTTATGGGCTTATATTAGAGTTTTTGTTACATTACATCTTTATAGGAAAAAACGATGTTTCAAAAACTTAGGAACCCTATCATCTTTCAAGGTAGTTTAAAGAAAAACAATTACTTTGAAGGATGGTATTATAAAATGGTTACCCATGATAAGAAGTATACTTTAGCTTTAATCCCAGGTATTAGTTTAAATAAAATACATTCACACGCCTTTATTCAAGTTTTTTTGACTAATAATAGTCACTTAGTTCATAGCTATTTTGAATTTGATGTTCATGATTTTAAAGCGCAAAAAAATCCTTTTTTACTGAATATATCAAATCAATATTTTTCTGATACTTACATTGATATTAATTTAAAAAATAATGATATATCATTAACTGGTCATCTTCACTTCTCGAATCATGTGAGAATAAACACATCTATATTGTCGCCTTCAATCATGGGATTTTTCTCTTATTTCAAAATGATGGAATGTTATCATGGTGTTGTGAGTATGACCCATGATGTTGTTGGAAAAATTAACATTAACAATACTGAAGTTGATTTTACAAATGGAAAATCTTATATTGAAAAGGATTGGGGAAGATCTTTTCCTCAAGCTTATGTATGGATGCAATCTAATCATTTCAAAGACAACCATACTGCATTAATGTTTTCTTATGCAACGATACCTTTCTATGGGCTTCGTTTTAAAGGATTGATTGCAAGTTTAATATTTCAAAAAAAGGAATATCGATTTGCGACTTATAATTTTTCGAAAATAATTAAGAAAGAAATATATGACAATCAGGTATATTTTCTAATAAAGAAAGGAAAATATAAGTTGGAAATTAAAGCAAGTAATAAAGATACAATCAGCCTTGCTTCACCAAGAAATGGTAGAATGATTGAATCAATTAAAGAAGGTTTATCAGGAGAAATTCAAATAAAATTATATAAAAAGAAGCAATTAATTTATGAAGATTCAACGAGTAATGCAGGATTAGAAATCATGATGTAAAAGTTTTTCTTGACTTTTATCTGTTCTTAGATTATGATATTTACAATATAAAAATGTTGATTAAGAACTAGTAAGAAAAATAGAAGCCAAACAGAAAGTAACCGTTTGTTGAGAGGTGCATGGATCTTTTTTCCGAATACATCTTAGGAGTTGTACTTCAAAAAGCCTATGCTTAGTAGAAGTTTCCGGGTTTGCATCCGTTGTCAATGCAAAGTGTTGTTAGACACTTGTTGAGTTCAATATCGTGAGGTATTGTTAAACTTAGGTGGTATCACGGTTATTTCCGTCCTTTGATTTTCAAAGGACGGTTTTTTTTATATAAATTTAAGGAGGATGTAGAAATGGAACAAATTAAGTTGTTTAGTGGTCAAGCTTTACCCTTAGAAATGCACAAAGTAAGGATTGTTGAAAAACTCAATCTTATTCCTGTAGAAGAGAGAGCAAAGGCGATGATTGAAGCAGGATGTAACACATTTTTATTAAGAAATAAAGATGTTTTTATGGATATGTTAACTGATAGTGGGGTTAACGCCATGAGTCAAAACCAACAAGCTGCTATGTTAGTAGCTGATGATAGTTACGCTGGTAGTGAATCCTTTTATCGATTTGAGAGTAAGATACAAGAGCTTTTTGGCATGAATTTTGTTTTGCCTGCTCACCAAGGAAGAGCTTGTGAGAATATTTTGTCACAAGTTTATGTTAAGGATGGTCAATTTGTTCCAATGAACTATCACTTCACTACCACAAAAGCGCATATTCAATTGAATGGTGGGACGGTTGTTGAACTTATGACTGAAGAAGGTCTTAAGATTAATAGTGACGAAATGTTTAAGGGAAACATGGATACAAATGCCTTAGCAAAATTTATTAAGGATAAGGGGCCTGAAAATATTGCTTTTGTAAGAATGGAAGCTGGAACGAACCTAATTGGTGGCCAACCTTTTTCATTAAAAAATTTGGAAGAAGTATCCAATTTATGTCATCATTCGAATATATTATTAGTATTAGATGCATCATTATTAAGTGATAATCTATATTTTATTAAGAAACGAGAAGAAGACTTTAAAAACCAATCGATTAGACAAATTACCAAGAAGATTGCAAATCTTTGTGATATCATCTATTTTTCTGCAAGAAAACTAGGTTCTGCAAGAGGTGGTGCGATTGTGGTTAGAAAACAAGAAGATTACGATCGGATGAAAGGACTTATCACTTTATATGAAGGTTTTTTAACTTATGGTGGTATGTCAGTTAGAGAAATAGAAGCCATCACGATAGGTTTAGAAGAAACAATGGATGAGAATATGATAAATCAAGGTCCTCAGTTCATTGAATACATGACCAATGAACTACTCAAGGCTGGTGTTCCTGTTGTGACACCCGCAGGAGGCTTAGGTTGTCATATAAATGCTAAGGATTTCTTGCCACATATACCACAAGAACAGTATCCTGCAGGAGCTTTAGCTGCTGCTCTTTATGTTACAGGAGGCATTAGAGGAATGGAACGTGGGACACTATCAGAAGAAAGGCAAAGTGATGGTAGTGAAACTTTAGCAAATATGGAGTTGGTGCGTATAGCTTTACCGAGAAGAGTATTCACTTTGTCACAGGTGAAGTATGTTATCGATAGAATTATATGGTTGTTTAATCATCGAGAATTAGTTCAAGGTTTGGTTTTTGAATTAGAACCTGAAATATTAAGATTCTTCTTTGGAAGACTAACAACTATTAGTCCATGGATTGAAGATTTAGTCAAAAAATTTAGAGAAGATTTCGGTGATAGTTTATAGTTGACAGTCATTGTATTACATGCAAAAGAGAATCCTCATATTCTCTTTTTTCTTTTTAAGGTATTCATTGACTTAAAGTTAAAAAGTGTGATAGAATTCACTCGGTTTGATAATAAAATATATTCTTAAGGAGACATTCATGAACTATGATGTTATCGTGGTAGGCGCAGGGCCTGCTGGTATCTTTTTTGCCTACGAAATGATGTTAAAATCAAAAGATGCAAAAGTATTATTAATTGACCGAGGAGAAGATATTTATCATAGAAGATGTCCTATTTTAGATGGCAAACTAGATAAATGTCCACAAAACCCTAAAGGAATAGCAGGATGTTATCCAGCTTGCTCAATAACCTCTGGTTTTGGTGGGGCAGGAGCTTATTCAGATGGTAAATTTAATATTACAGCTGAATTTGGTGGATGGATGACTGAATATTTATCTAAAGATGAAGTCTATGATTTGATTAGATATGTTGATGCTATAAATATAAAACATGGAGCGCCAGATACCTTAACAGATCCGACCACTAAAGAAGTTAAGAATATAGAAAAAAAAGGTTTGGCAGTAGGTTTAAAACTCTTAAGAGCTCAAGTTAGACATTTGGGTACAGAAGTCAATTTATCAATCATGAAATCTATTTATGATACCATGAAGGGTAAGATTGAAATGATGTTTAAAACTGAAGTCGAGGACATCATCAAGAATGATCAAGGTGTCCAAGGCGTTAAATTAGTCAATGGAAAAGAGATTTATGCACCATATGTATTTATTGCTGCTGGGAGACAGGGTTCTAAATGGCTTACTGATACTTTGAAAAAACATAAAGTACCCCTATTTAATAATCAAGTAGATATTGGCGTTAGGGTAGAGACCAATGATGTTATTATGGAAGAAATTAATGAGCACCTTTATGAAGGAAAGTTTATATACAACACAAGTTTAGGAACCCATGTAAGAACATTTTGTTCTAACCCTAGTGGTCATGTTGTTATAGAAAATCATAATGGTACTATGTTAGCGAATGGACACGCTTTTTATGATCCTAACTTAGGGACTGAAAATACTAATTTTGCTTTATTGGTATCTCATCAATTTGAAGAACCATTCAATCAACCAAATCATTATGCCTATGAAATAGGTGGTTTGGCTAATATTTTATCAAGTGGATCAATTATTGTTCAAAAATATGGTGACTTAATTAGAGGGATTAATACAACAAGAAAAAGATTAAATGAAAATTTTGTAAGACCTTCTCTACCTGAAGCCGTTCCTGGTGATCTAGGTTTAGTTCTTCCTTATAAAACTATGAAATCAATTATTGAAATGATCGAAGCATTAGACCATGTTACACCAGGTATTGCTAATGAACATACATTAATATATGGGGTTGAAACTAAATTCTATTCTGCTAAAGCCAAAGTAAACCAATACTTTGAAACCACCATTCCGGGTTTGTATGTTGGTGGCGATGGAGCTGGAATCACAAGAGGTTTAGCACAAGCTGGAGCCAACGGTGTTTGGGTTGCTCGTAGAATTATGCAATTATTGGAGGAAGCAAGATGAAAAGACTAGTTATTGTTGGAACCCAATGGGGAGACGAAGGAAAAGGAAAAATCACTGATTTCTTAGCTCAAAATATGGATGTTGTTGTAAGATTCCAAGGTGGAAATAATGCTGGTCATACAGTTGTATTTAACCATAAAAAACATAGTTTACATTTACTTCCAAGTGGTATTTTAAATCCGAAAATTATGAATATTATGGCTAATGGCATGGTCATAAACCCTAAAGCATTGGTTGATGAACTAAGCAAAATTCAAGAATATCAATTAATAGTATCTGATAGAGCTCATGTAGTCTTACCATTTCATATAGAATTAGATAAAGCAAAAGAATCCTCAAAAGGAAATTTAAAAATCGGCACAACCCATAAGGGTATTGGCCCAACTTATACAGATAAAGCTTCAAGAATTGGCATGAGAATGAGTACATTTGTATCAGAAAAATTAATGCCCGAAAGATTAAAATCATTAATAGAATTAAAAAACATAGAATTGGTTAATCACCAAATTAAGCCATTATCATATGAAGAAGTATTAAAAGAGTATAGAGAGTATGCTAATCAAATTAGACCTTTAGTTAAAGATACATCAGTCTACCTAAATCAAGTGATTGAAGATGATAAATTAGTTTTATTTGAAGGTGCTCAAGGAGTCTTATTATGTTTAGATCATGGTACATATCCTTATGTTACTTCAAGTTCTCCAACAGCAGCTTCAGTGCCTTTGAATACAGGAATTGCTCCTTGGTTAATTGACGGGGCAATAGGCGTAACTAAGGCATATACTACAAGAGTTGGGGAAGGTCCACTTCCAAGTGAAATTCATGGTGAATTAGCAGATCAAATTAGAATCAAAGGTAATGAATTCGGAACGACTACAGGTAGACCAAGAAGAATCGGTTGGTTAGATACAGTGGTTTTAAAACATTCAAAAAGAGTGTCTGGTCTATCTTATTTGGCCATTACTTTGTTAGATGTTTTAACTGGTTTAGATACAATTAAAATAGTAACTAATTATAATTTTAATGGAACGATTATAGATTCTATTCCTGCTGAAATTTCAGATTTTGATTCTTGTCAGCCAATAACGATTGAAACTCCAGGATGGAAAGAAGATATTACCCAAGTAAGATCATTTGAAGGACTACCAATAAATGCTAAAAAATACTTAAAACTAATAGAATCTCTAGTAGATGTCCCAATTGCTATTTTTAGTGTAGGACCTGATAGAAATCAAACCATCGTCATAAAAAACATCATTGGAGATGGAAAAGATGATTGAACGTTATCAAAGAAAAGTCTTGAAAGATTTGTGGAGTGATCAACATAAACTTGAATGTTTTTTGCAAGTTGAACTTGCAAATTGCTATGCATGGATGAAAGATGGGTTATTTTCTAAGGAAGAGTTTGAATTATTAAAGAAAGCTAAAGTAAATCCTATGAGAGTATTAGAGATTGAAGAAGAGACTAAACATGATGTTGTTGCATTTATTAAGGCAGTATCAGAAAATCTTGGAGAAGAAAAAAAATGGCTCCACTATGGCTTGACCTCTACAGATGTTGTGGATAGTGCTTATGCTTTAATATTTAAGAAAGTCAATCAAATTATTCTTCAAGATATTGATGATTTTATGGCTGTTTTAAAAGAAAAAGCTTTCCTATATAAAAAAACACCTATCATGGGTAGAACACATGGAATGCATGCTGAAATTACAACATTGGGTATGAAGTTTGCTTTATGGTATGAAGACTTTAAAAGGTTAAAACATAAATTTCAATTAGCTTCTCAAGAAATAGAAGTCATTAAATTATCTGGTGCTGTAGGTACTTATAGTACAAGTCATCCTAATATTCAAAAAGTTGCAGCTGAATATTTGGATCTAGAAGAATCTATCATAGCAACCCAAACCTTACAAAGAGACAGGCACGCTTTTTATTTATCGGTATTAGGACTGATTGGTTCTGAACTAGAAAAAATAGCGACTGAAATTAGGCATCTTTCAAGAAGTGAGTTAAGAGAAGTATCTGAAGCATTTTCTTCTAAGCAAAAAGGGTCATCTGCTATGCCGCATAAAAAAAATCCTATTTTATCAGAAAATATATGTGGTTTAGCAAGAGTATTAAGAGGATATATGCATACTGCCTTTGAAAATATTTCTTTATGGCATGAGAGAGATATATCTCACTCATCTACAGAAAGAATAATAATGCCTGATGCGACCACTTTGTTAGATTTTATGTTAGTGAGATACACTAAGACTATAAGAAGTTTGGTGGTTTATGAAGATAAAATGATTAACAATATTGAATCCTCATTAGGTTTATATGCTAGTCAAAAAGTAATGAATGCATTAGTAGATAGGGGAATGGATCGCCTGAGTGTCCATGATTATATTCAAAAATTAGCTAGAAAAGTTGAAGAAGAAAATAGACATCTAAAAGATATTATTTTAGAAGACCAGTATTTGAAAACAATAATTGATGAATCAACTTTAAATAATTTATTTGATTATCGTAATGCTTATCAGTACATTGAGCATATATTTAATAAAGTATTTCGTTAAAAAAAATAAGCTTTAGAAATTCTTAATGAATTCTAAAGCTTTTATTTTAATGAATGTAGATATCATCATCACTAATATCATCGTGATCAATGATGTTTGGATCTTGGTAGGTTTTCTTTTTATAGAACATAGGGTGATCCATATTTTTAAAGAGTAATAATCTCATGATTGCAAAACCAGTAATAAAACCACCTAGATGTCCTAAGACAGAAATATTGGGCATAAGCAAAGTGAATATCAAGTTAATAAAAACCAAACTTCTAATACTTCTAATTGAATATGGATTAAACCATGAACTTTTGACATAAGTGAGAAGTAACAAGGCACCTAAAACACCAAATAATGCCCCACTCGCACCTATAGTAACAGTATTTTCTGCACCAAATAACCATACCAACAAGGAACCTCCTAAACCACTTAACAAATATAATATACTGTATTTAAACTTACCAAGCATTGTTTCCAAAGAACTACCTAATTGATATAGAAAATAAGAATTAGCCAAAAAGTGAATAATACTACCATGTAAGAACATAGAAGTAAATAATCTAAAATACTCTTGGTCTTGGTTAATCTTTGAAGGGAGTAAACCACCCCACCTAATTAGATTGATTAAGGAAAAACCTCCAGTAAATATCACAACAAACAACATTATCGTATTTAGTATTAATAATATTAAACTTACAGGATATTTTTTATAATATATTTTAAATTTGTCTAATAAAGACGTGTACATAAACATCATCAACCTTTCAAATATATATTATACAATAATATTTGTGATGATTAAATGAATATACATTTTAACCAATTGCAAATTTTATTATTGCCTTACATACAATTACATCATTGACAGTTGCAATACACTCAGCAATACCTAAAGCACCCTTTCTTTTGATCACTCTTGAATCTAATTTAAGTTGATCACCTGGAATCACTTTTTGCTTAAATTTGCACTGATCTATGCCAGCAAAATAAGCTATTTTATTTTTGTGTTCTTCCATGGATAAAATAGTTACAGCGCCGGTTTGGGCTAAAGCTTCAACGATTAATACCCCAGGCATGATATGCTCTTGAGGAAAATGTCCGGTGAATATATGTTCATTCGCAGATACGTTTTTAATACCAACTGCTGATTCACCAGGTTTTAAATCAATGATTCTGTCAACCAATAGAAATGGATATCTATGGGGTATTATTTCTTGAATTTGATTACTGTTGAGCTCCATTTGTTTCCTCCTCAAATTTTTTAAAAATAATTGTTGCATTATGTCCACCAAAGCCCAAACTATTGCTTAAAGCATAGTTTATTTTTTTATTGACGGCTTTAGCTAATGTATAATTTAAATCACATAAGGGATCTAGAATTTTAGTATTGATAGTTGGTGGTATGATATCATTTTTACATGCTAATAGTGTAAACAAGGCTTCAACCGCACCAGAAGCTCCTAATAAATGTCCTGTCATTGACTTAGTGCTAGATATATTTAGTTTGTATGCATGTTCTTTAAAAGCTTCCTTAATAGCTAAAGTTTCAACTTGATCATTCAATGGAGTGCTTGTTCCATGGGCGTTAATATAATCAATATCTTCAGTTCCAATAGAAGCATCTTTTAAGGCTAATAACATACTATCTCTAGCCCCTTTTCCCTCAAGATCAGGACTCGTGATATGACTAGCATCAGAAGTCGTGGCATAACCAATGATTTCACCATATATTTTTGCATTTCTAGCTTTCGCGTGTTCATAAGATTCTAAAACAAGAGTTGCTGCACCTTCTCCCATAACGAAACCAGAACGATTAACATCGAAAGGAATACTTGCATAATCCTTGCTTTTTTCCTTGCTTAAGGCTTGCATAATTGAAAAACCCCAGATTCCAATTGGAATGACAGTTGCTTCACTACCGCCGGTGATAACTGTATCTAAATAACCATCTCTAATAGCTCTAAATGCTTCTCCTATGGTATTTGTTCCACTGGCACAAGCAGTTACATGTGAAATCGACGGACCGTGTATACCGTGCTTAATAGCTATATGGCCAGCAGCTAAGTTAATTATAGCTGAAGGAATGAAATAAGGACTCATTCTATTATATCCTCTTTCCAGACCTCTTGTGTTTTGATTAGCAATAGTCTCTAAGCCACCTATTCCTGATGCGTAATAGACACCAACTCTATGGGTGTCTTCCTTTGAAAAATCAAGTTTAGAATCTTCAATCGCTTCATCAGAAGCCACAATGGCTAATTGAATAAAACGATCCATCTTTTTTAAGTCTTTTATATTGAATTTCTGACTTAAATCATAATTCTTTATTTCACCAGCTAGGGTTACATCATCTTGACTAGCATCATAGTGTGAAATTATATCTATACCATTTTTACCAGCAATTGCATTTTTCCATGTAGTTTTTGCATCGTTGCCTATTGGCGTTATTGCGCCAATTCCCGTAATAACAACTCGTCTCTTACTCATTAAAGCATTCCCCCATTCACCGAGATAGTCTGACCAGTAATATAAGACGCTTTATCACTGGCTAAAAACACACATAAATCAGCGATATCCTCAGCTTTTCCTAACCTATTAAGAGGAATTTGCTTTAGATAGTATTCTTTAACTGATTCAGATAATTGATCTGTCATTTCGGTTTCAATAAAACCGGGAGCGATAGTGTTGACCCTTACATTTCTTGAAGCAAACTCTTTTGCTAAAGATTTGCTAAGGCCAATAATACCAGCCTTAGAAGCGACATAATTGCTTTGACCAGGATTACCTATTAAAGCAACAACAGAAGAAATATTAATAATAGATCCTTGTCTATTTTTTAATAAGTATTTTGACACATGTTTACACATATTCCAAGTACCTTTTAAATTAACATTAATGACATCATCAAAATCATTTTCCTTCATTCTTAAAATGAGATTATCTTTTGTTATGCCTGAATTGTTAATTAAAACATCTATTTGACCAAATTTTTCAATGGTTTTCTCTATTAAAATTTGTGCCTGATTAAAGTCTGATACATTGGCTTGGACAATTAAGGATTCTCCACCTAATGACTGAATTTCATTAGCGAGTAATTTAGCTTTTTCTTCAGAGTGATTGTAATTAATCACCACATTATAATTCTCTTTAGCAAAGGCTAAAGCAATTGCCTTGCCTATGCCTCGACTAGCTCCAGTGATTAAAACTGTTTTTTTATTTTCCATGTCTTTCCTCCAATGTTTTTACTAAAGTATTTAATGATTCCTTGTTTTCCACAAATAAGGTAGTCATCTGATTGTTAATTTTCTTGACAAATGATGATAGGGTTCTCTTTGGACCAATTTCAATAAATGTGTCTATACCTTGATTGACTAGTTCATTTACAATTTGATAAAATTTTACGCTGTGATTTATTTGTTTAGCCATAACATCTTTAATGTTACCATCAAAGAGTTTGCCAGTTAAATTTACATATAAATGGTAGATAGGATTATTTAAATTAATGGTCTTTAAATAATCACTGAAATTTTTGGCAGCCTTATTCATTAATGGAGAATGAAAAGCACCACTAGTATTTAACTCAATAATTCTTTTAGCACCATGCTCTTTAGCTAAAACAGAAATCTCATCGACTGCTTGAGATTCACCACTTATCACCAATTGACTTGGTGTATTATAATTGGCAATTGTTACTTCTTTTCCTGAATCATCTATTAAATTCTGAAGAATAATTGGATCAAGATTTAATACAGCTGCCATTTTTCCCTTAGTATTAATACTTGCTTCTTCCATAAATATAGCTCTATTTTTAACTATATTTAGTCCTTGCTCAAAATCAAAAACTTGATTATGTAAATAAGCACCATATTCTCCTAAACTTAAACCAAAACTGTATATTGCTTCAACATGATACTCTTTAAGTAATTTTAGGATTGCGTGATACATAGTAAACATACATACTTGAGTATATTTCGTTTGGTGAAGTCTAGTATCATCATTAAAGATAATATCTCTTATAGGGTATTGGGTAATACTTTCTGCTTTAATAAAAATTTCTCTAACAATATCATAAGAATCATATAGATCTCTACCCATGTCTCTATATTCTGAGCCTTGGCCTGAAAACATAAATGCAATTTTATTCATTAGATTATTCCTTTATATACTAAACTGTTTTCAAATAAGTCTTTAAGAATTGCTTTGACAGGTCTGATTTCTTTCACTAATCCAGCTGACTGACCAGCCATGAAAGATCCTCTGTCTAAATCGCCATCAAAAACAGCTCTTCTTAAGGATCCTAAAGTTAATTTTTCTAGTTGTTCTAATGAAGCTTGTCCATATTTTGTAAGATCTAAATACTCTCTAGACATTTGGTTTTTTAATACTCTTACAGGAGCACCAGTATGTCTACCGGTCACAACCGTAGAAGTATCCTTAGCTTTGATTACCATTTGTTTGTAGTTTTCATGAATCGGACATTCTTCACTAGCCAGTAAAACAGTGCCTATTTGAACACCTTTCGCTCCTAGAATAAAAGCAGCATCTAATCCTCTATGATCCGCTATACCTCCAGCTGCTATCACAGGGATACTTACAGCATCGACAACTTGAGGAATGAGAGTCATTGTAGAAGTTTCTCCTATATGCCCGCCTGCTTCAGTACCTTCAACCACTAAAGCATCAGCTCCTGATTTTTCCAATCTAATTGCAAAAGCAACTGAAGGAACAACAGGAATGACAATGATGCCAGCTTCTTTCCATTTTTTCATATAGATACCAGGGCTACCCGCACCAGTAGTGACTATTTTGACGCCTTCTTCAATGACAACATCGCTTATATCTTTTGCGTGTGGGCTCATAAGCATGATATTTACACCAAATGGTTTGTCTGTAAGTTCTTTAGTTTTTCTTATTTCTTCTCTAACTCTTTCAGGATCCCATCCTCCACAACCCACAAGACCTAATCCACCTGCGTTTGATACTGCAGCCGCAAGTTGATGGGTGGCAATATTTGCCATACCTCCTTGGATAATCGGATATTCTATATTTAATAAATCTCTTAAGTCCATAATAATTTTCTCCTAATATTCTATCAATGCACTTGCCCAGGTTAAGCCTCCACCAAAAGCAACAGTTGCAAATAAATTTCCTTTTTTAATATAACCTTTTTCAATAGCTTCATCGATAGCTATTGGGACACTCGCGGCAGAAGTATTTCCGTATTGGTCGATGTTTATATACATTTTATCCATATCAATATTTAAATCTTTAGCTGCTTTTTGAATAATTCTTGAGTTGGCTTGATGAGCAACTATATAATTTAAATCACTAATCTCATGATTATTTCTTTCAAGTAATTCGTTCAAAGTTTTTGGCATCATTCTTGTTGCGAATTTAAAGACTTCTTTTCCATTCATATGAATATGATCTTGAGGACTTACTAGGTTTTCTTCAATAGATTTTAAATCTGGGTTTTTACAATATAAAAGCATTTCTTCATCACCTTTAGAACCTGTAATGATGTCTTTAATATGGTTGTAATTGCTGGTGCCTATAATCATAGCTCCAGCACCATCACCAAAGAGAACACAAGTATTTCTGTCCCGCCAATCTGTTAATCTTGATAAAGTTTCTGCACCAACGATTAAAGCCTTATGATAAGCTTTGCTTTTAATCATCTTATCAGCAATTTGCATAGCATATAAAAATCCACTACAAGCTGCATTAATATCAAAAGCCATAATATTAGATATACCCAATTTAGCTTGTAATAAATTGGCTACACCAGGGAAGGCGTAATCAGATGTTACAGTAGCTACAATAATTATATCTATTTCAGAAGCTTTGATATTGGCTGCTTTAATGGCTTTTAATGAAGCTTGATATGCTAAATCTAGAGTGGTTTCTCCAGTAGATATATGTCTTTGTTTGATGCCTGTTCTTGTAAAAATCCATTCATCATTAGTATCCACAAATTGTTTCAAATCGTTATTACTGATAGTATTTTCAGGTAGATATCTACCTGTTCCTAATATTTTTGTATAAGTCATTTTTAAAGCCTCCTAAATTGTCATAATTAAATCTCTGTAAGAAGCCAAAAGATCTTATTTTTGTATTTCTTTGATAAGATAAATCTGGACCACTCAATTGACTTAATTCTGTATATGCTTTGATAATGGCTTTTTTAGTTTTTTCAAAAACCGTCATCTTTTCTTGATGTGCACCACCAATAGGTTCCTTAATAATTTCATCAATAATATTAAAATCTTTTAAATCTTTAGCTGTTAATTTCATTTCTTCGGCAGCTAAAGGAGCTTTGTTGGAATCTTTCCATAATATAGAAGCATAGCCTTCTGGGCTTAATATTGAAAATATTGCATTTTCAAGCATAAGCATCTTATTAGCAACCCCTATAGCCAAGGCGCCTCCACTACCACCTTCACCAATGACAATAGTAATAATTGGAACATTTAATTGACTCATTTCTAGTAAATTATTGGCTATGGCTTGTCCTTGACCTCTTTCTTCAGCGCCTATACCTGGATATGCTCCTGGAGTATCAATAAAAGAAATGATTGGTCTATGAAACTTTTCAGCTTGCTTCATCAGTCTTAATGCTTTACGATATCCTTCAGGATGTGGCATTGCAAAATTTCTAATGATATTTTCTTCAGTTGTACTTCCCTTTTGTTGGGCAATAATGGTGAAAGCTATACCATCAAGAGTACCTATACCACCTATAATACTTGGATCATCTCTAAAGAGTCGATCACCGTGTAATTCTATAAAATCCTTAAATAGATATTCTATAAAATCGCATGCTTTTGGCCTTTGAGGATGTCTAGCCAATAAAACTTTATCCCAAGCACTTAATTGACTCATTTCTGTTTCCTTGAATGAAGCAATTTCATTTTTAAGTTTTTCTATGGTTGAAGAATCTCCTAAGTCATTTATTTGTTTCTCCAAACTTAGTAGTTTCTTTTCTTTTTCTAATATATTCATGATTGATTCCTTTGATGAAAAGATAATAATCTTGATAAAGTATTTTTCATGTCTTTGCGATGAACAACCTTATCTATAAAACCTTTTTCTAGTAAAAACTCCGACTTTTGGAAACCTTCAGGTAAGGTTTGTTTAATGGTCTGTTCAATAACTCTTGGGCCAGCAAAACCAATTAAAGCATCTGGTTCAGCAAGAATGATATCCCCTAAAGAAGCAAAACTAGCAGTTACTCCACCTGTCGTTGGATGTGTTAAAACCGATATATACAATAAACCCATATTGGCATGCTTTGCCACTGCCGCAGAGGTTTTTGCCATTTGCATTAAACTAAAAATACCCTCTTGCATTCTGGCCCCACCAGATGCAGTGAAAATGATTACAGGTAATTTTTTATAAATAGCATATTCAAATGTTTTTGTAACTTTTTCTCCTACAACTGACCCCATGGACCCCATAAGGAAATAACTATCCATGACGCCAATAACTGCTGGTTGACCATGAATTTCACCATAACCATAGATATAGGCTTCATCTAAATGAGTTGAAGATTTGTATTCTTGAATCTTTTCTTCATATCCATGAAGAAAAAGAGGATTTAAAGTAATGTAGCCTATCCCCTTTTCTATAAATGAATTTCGATCTACTATATGTTGTATTCGATCAATTGATCGCATTCTAAAATGATATGAACAGTCACTGCACACATAATCATTTTGGATATTAATTTTTTTGTTAATTGTTTTTCCACAGTTAGGACATTGTTCGTATAAACCTTTAGGAACATCCATTTTTTGAATATCGGAAAAATGTCTATCTTTATGAAAAACATTAAACTTACTTTTTAATTGTTTACGCTCATTAATGGCTTTTCTTATTTCATTCATGCTCATCATACTCCAAGAGAGATTCTAAATGAGATTCAATAAAAGAAGTATCAAAATCACCTTTTAAATAACAAGGTTCATGAAGTATTAAGTATAAAAATGATTGATTTGTTTGAATACCTTGAACTACAAGTTCTTCTAAGGCAGCCTGCATTTTTTTGATTGCTTCATCTCGATTTTTACCATGAACAATCATCTTGCCTATCATTGAATCGTAATGTGGCAAAATTTTAGAACCGGAATATATAAATGAATCAAAACGTACACCAGGACCTGATGGCATATGAAACAAATGAAGATCCCCCGGGCTCGGTCTAAATTGGTTTTTAGGATTTTCAGCATTGATTCTACATTCAATACTGTGCCCGTGGAAATGAATATCATTTTGCTTCATAACCAATTTTTCACCAGCAGCAATTTTTATTTGTTCTGAAATAATATCGATTTGTGTTATCATTTCCGTGACTGGATGTTCAACTTGAATTCTTGTGTTCATTTCAATAAAATAAAATTCATTATTAGATACTAAAAATTCAATAGTACCTGCGTTTTCATATTGAACATGCTTGCAAGCTTTTATAGCGACATCTGTCATCTTGTCTCTTAAAGATTTAGAGATTAAAGAAGGGGCTTCTTCAATAACCTTTTGGTTACGTCTTTGAATGCTGCAATCTCTTTCGCCTAAATGAAGTACATTTCCATATTTATCACATAAAACTTGTACTTCTATATGTTTGGGATTTTCTATATATTTTTCTATATACATCGTTTGATCGCCAAAAGCATTTTTAGCTTCTGTTTTTGCGGTTTCAAACGCAGTCGAGAAATCTTCTTTTTTAAATGCAATTCTCATCCCTCTACCACCGCCACCAGCAGAAGCCTTAATTAAAACAGGGTATGTTATTTTTTCAGCGATAGCTTTGCCTTCATTCAAATCTTTGACACTTCCTTCGCTTCCTGGAACCACAGGAACTCCTGCTTGAATCATCATTTCTCTAGCCTTTGATTTATTGCCCATTAAACTTATAGTATGGCTTTTTGGACCGATAAAAACAATTCCACATGTTTCACAAAGTTCTGCAAAAGCTGGATTCTCACTTAAAAAACCGAAACCAGGATGAATGGCTTCAGAACCAGTGTGAATGGCTGCAGAGATTATATTTTCCATGTTTAAATAGGATTCGCTAGATTTAGCGCCTCCAATACAAACAGATTCATCAGCCAATTGTACGTGAAGACTATCTTTATCGACTTCGCTATAAACAGCCACTGTTTTAATACCCATGTACATACATGATCTGATGATTCTAACAGCGATTTCTCCTCGATTAGCGACTAATATTTTTTGAAACATTATATGGCCTCAATCTCAATCATTACTTGGTTAAATTCAACCATGCTTTCATTGTTTACATGAATAGCTTTGACAATACCATTGATTGGAGACCTAATTTCATTCATCACCTTCATTGCTTCCACGATACATAAAACATCCCCAGTTTGTACTTCTTGGTTGATTTTTATATAAGGTGGATTATCAGGTGAAGGAGCATTATAAAAAACCCCAACAAGAGGTGATTTAATCTTGATAAAGTTGTTTTCTATCGGTTTGTTTTCTTCTTTTATTGGGATAGTTTTTACTTGTGGTTCATGAACTTCAGTAATATATTGTTTATTTTCAGACTTTTCTAGTTTTACATTAAAATCTTTTTCACTAATTTCTAATTTATGAATGGTAGAATTTTCAAATTCTTTTATGATTTTTTTGAGTTCTTTAATGTCCATAATGACCTCTCAAATATTTATTACTGATTATTTTCTATATATTCAACAATAGCTTTTACAGTCGTAAGATTTGTTGCGTCGTTTTCATTAATTGTAATTTCAAATTCATCTTCTATCGTCATAATTAATTCAACAGCATCCAAAGAATCTGCCCCTAAATCATTGACTAAATGTGAATCTAAATTTATGTTTTCTTCTTTAACACCTAATTCTTTTGCGATTAGTTTTTTTAAGTTTTCAAATATCATTTTTAAGTCTCCTTTATTAACAAAAATTTGACTCATTTTAACATTTTTAAGTGTGAGTGTCAAGATATTTTGATGTTCAAACTATTTGAAATTAAAAGTAATTATGTGTTCACTATTCGATAAGATAGATATTATCAATATAAAAGCATATTTGATTGTTTTTTTCTTAACAAAAGAAGTTTTCATTGAGTTTTTTATCTTCTTATAAAAAAATATGTTAAAATAAATAGATGAATATATTATAGGAGATGAATTATGACAGAAATTATAGATTTACTAGCCATAGATAATTTATTAAGATTCTTAGTTTCACTAGCTTTATCTATTGTATTAGGTATTGCTATTGCTTTTGTATACAAAGTAACCCATAAAGGTTTAAATTATGAAAGCTCTTTTTTATCAACAATTGTGCTTTTAGCGCCAATTGTGACTTTGGTTATGTTTTTTATCCAAGGTGATCTTGTATTATCACTAGGTCTCGTAGGCTCATTATCAATTATCCGTTTTAGAACCCCTATTAAAGATACAAGAGACATGATATTCTTATTTTGGACCATTGCGACTGGTTTGGGTATTGGAACATTGAACTGGACGCTATCTATGATATCAACCGCTATACTCGCTGTGTTAATGTATTTACTATTTATCATTAAGTATGGAAGAAGCAAACATAATGAGTATATTTTAATGATCAGCGGTCAAGGTGAGTTTAATGAATCAATGGTAGATTCTTTAATTGAAAAGGGAATTAGAAAAGTATATCTTAGAAGCCATGAAATCCATAGCAATCGTTTTGACTTAGTATATGAATTGCTTTTTGATGAAAAAGATTTAGATGTGATTCACGGTTTTATTAAAGAAATTAAAGAAAATAAAAATATAGAAAAAATATCACTCTTATCTCCACAACTTAATTTACCTATGTAATAGGAGTTTTTATGAGAATAACAAATCGCTTTGAATACAAATATGTTCTTGATTTAAGAACATATTTTGCATTTAAAAACAGATTATCTTTATATATGAAAAAAGGACTCCATACTGATCTTGCTCAAAACAAACAATATTTTGTTAGAAGTTTGTATTATGATACTTATGATTTTAAACATTATTATGAATCAGAAGATGGCCAATTTGGAAGGATTAAGTGTCGGGTAAGAACCTACCATAAGACTCAAGAAGAAGCTAATATTATATCCATTGAAATCAAAACAAAACATGGAGCCAACGTTAAAAAATACAGTCAACTTATTCCTATAGAGGACTACTTATACTTTTTAAAAAATCACTGTTTTCAAAAATCTTCCATGATTCTAGATGAGTTTACCAGACTTATTCATCTGCAACAATTGGAAGCAAAAGCAATCGTTGAATATGAACGAGAAGGTTACGTGCCAAAAATCAGTAGTGATTTAAGAATAACCTTTGATCACTCGGTAAGAAGTGGAGCATCAAAAGAATTATTTCCTGAAGAAGAAATAGCCTTGCACCAACACAATCAAATGATTGTTTGTGAGATTAAGTGTGGAATGAAGAAACCACAATGGTTAGAAATGATGATTAAAGAATTTGGACTTAAACTAGTTGGTAATAGCAAATATATTCAAGCTATTTCTCGAATGTATCCTAGCATTATCAGTCGTTTAGAATGTTCCAACAATCTAAAAGAAATAGAAGGTGACACTCAATGAGAAAACTGCTGGGATTATTGGTATTAATCTTGTTTACATGGACTGGATTTGCTTGTACCTACGAAAATCCTGTTATTGAATTTGAAGATCCTAATTTAGAAATTGCATTAAGAGAGTTATTAAATAAATCAGAAGGTGATATTGATGCTAGAGATGCAAGAAGTATTACCACATTGGATCTATTGGGTAGAAATATTTCAAACCTTAATGGCTTAGAGTATTTTACTAATTTAGAAGTCTTAATTTTAGAAGATAATTTTGTTAGTGATTTAAGACCTCTTCGTGATTTGAAAAAGTTAGAGTCTTTAAATTTAAGAAACAATGAAATCACTAATCTCAATGACATTTATTTTCAGGAAATTATTGATTTACCATTAACTTCTTTATCTCTAAGACATAATGTTGTAAGAGATGAGTTTGATAATCAAACAAGGATTTCTGATATTTCATTATTAGCAAATTTTAGTGATTTAGAGTATTTAGATTTACAGGATAACCATATTAAGAATATAGAAGCTTTAAAAAATTTAAGTAAACTGACTTACTTAAATATTAGTCAAAATGATTTAGAAGATAAAAGTGTTTTAGACTTGGAAAATTTAATTCACTTACAAAGTTTGAATTTAAGACAAACAGGTGTTACTAATCTAGATGTCTTAGCAAATTTTACTGATTTAGAGTATTTAAACATTCATTCAAATACTGAACTAACTTCAATTGCTTTCATTTCTTCTTTGACGAAATTAGAAACCTTGATCGCTCAAAATGTTCCTATCGGTAATCAAATTGGTTTATTAGAAGACCATAATCAATTGTTAAGACTAAATTTACAAAATACGAATATTAATGATTTGTCAGTTATAATTGATTTAATGGAAGCAGGGGCCTTGCAAGATGATCCTTTACTTGGACAATACGCTGAAGTAAATATAGCGGCCAATCCCTTGACTGAAAATGATTATGAAAAACTTGTGCCGTTTTGGGATAATATTAATTCAAAAGTACCAGCGGTCTTGCCACTTGGTGAAATCTTTTATCCTTTGATCAATGAAATTATGGCTTCGAATGATAACTCTTTAGAAGATTATCAAGGAGAGAATGTCGATTGGATTGAACTATATAATCCTACAGATACACCTATGGATATCAGTGGATATTATTTAAGCGACAATATAGAAGAACTAAAAAAATGGGCTTTCCCAGAAAACACTATAATCCCTGCAGAAGGTTACCTACTAGTTTACGCTTCAGGAAAAGATGTATTGACAAATGATCAAATACATACTAACTTCAATATTGCTAGAGATGGGGAAGAATTAGTTTTAACAGCTAAGGATGGCCAACAAATTTTAGACTATGTTCCTGATTTGATTGTTCCAAGAGACTATTCTTATGGTAGAAAAATAGACGGTGAACAACCTTGGTTATATTTTGATATATATCAAGTATCACCTGGTTTATCAAATAATGACTATATCCCTTATAGTATGGATGATTCAATTGTACCTACTGATTTTTCATTTAATACAGAGACTTTTGATAGGTTTTTTAATGATGATATAGAGAAAAATATCATTATTAAAATATCTGAATATGAATGGAATCGTTATGATGAGCTCATGATAAGATATAGCGAGTTATTTAATGGAGAATTAAGGAGTGACCATTATGCTAAAGCCGACTTTCTTTATGAAGATGAGTTTGGCCAAATCCTCGTGGGAAATGTAGGTTTTAGAACTAAGGGAAATATGTCAAGAGATAGAATTCAAAATGATGATGGTTCTTTAAATATGTCTAACTTTAAAATTTCTTTTCACGAATCTTTTGGTGATGAAAACTTAGATTTAAATAGAAAAAGAACTGTTTTTGAAGTTGAAGAATTAGATATGAAATGGAACCGTAATTTTGATCCTACTTATTCAACAGAAAAATTTTCTCTAGACTTAATGAGAGAATTTGGAGTAAAATCTGCATATGCAACACTCGCAAACTTATATATAGAGATAGATGGGCAAAGATACTTTTATGGTGTATATACAGTATTTGAACCTATAGATGAGTTATTCTTAAATAAGAGGTTTGAGGAAGACCATGCCCAAGGTGATTTATTTAAAAGCCTTTGGCAACAATTTGGTCCAGCTTCTTTAATGGATGATTATCCATTCAGAGCCATAGGCATTAAAGACGTATCCATGAACTATCGGCCAACTTATGATTTAAAGACGAATAAAGACTTTTTTGATAGAAGTAAGTTAGAGTTCTTCATTTCGCAAATTAATGATTTAAATGGTATAGATTTTGAAAATTATATAGAAGAAAACTTTGATGTGGATCAGTTTTTAAGGTACATGGCTATAGGTGTTTTACTAGGAAATCCAGATGATTATCGAGCTATGGGAAATAATTATTATTTGTATCAAGATCCCGTATCAAATCAATGGTCAATCATTCCATATGACTATGACCACGGTCTTGGTCAAGGTTGGGATGGGCAGCCTGTATTTTCAAATTGGACCATCAATAATGATATTTATGAATGGGGAAATTTAAACGCTTATCAACAAGGAAAAAGTTATGCAAATCCACTATCTCATAAAATATTAAAAATTGAGAAATATCAATTACAATTTGAAGCTTATTTAGAAATTTTAATTGATCAAAGTAATGATTATTTTAAATTCAGTGAATTTGAAGCTATGGTCAATAATCATCAATCTATTTATGGTGATGGTTTAAATGAGGCAATGATGAATTTGGAATTTGGTTTCAGAAATTCTGAATGGTATTTTCAAGAAAAAATAAATTCAATACAAGAACAGTTAGATTATTATAAAAACAACCCAGACCAAAGACCTAAGTGGTAAAATTTAAAAAAGATAATATCGAATTATTATCTTTTTTTAATTTAATTTACATTTTTTTTATAAAATTCTTTGATTCTACATATTTTTTTATTTTCTTGTCTTATTTATTTATCAACAAAACTTATAAAAAAAGTAATCAGTGATAAAATAAAATAAAAAAGAGGAGAATTCAAAATGAGAAAAACATCAATTATAATAATTTCTATTACTGTCTTGTTGGCATTGATTGTCACGATTTCATTAATTACAGGTTATAATAATATCATCGACAAAGATGAAAGTATTAAACAAGGATATTCAGAAATCGATCGACGTTTGCAACAACGGTATGATACCCTAATACCCTTAGCAGAAGCTGTTAATGGTTTTCAAGATCAAGAAAGGGTTATTTATGACATGATTACATCTGCTAGACAAGCTTATGCTGAAGCAAAGGCTAATGATGATATTCAAGCTATGATTGAAGCCGATGCCTTACAATCTATTGCCCTAACCAATTTATTAGCATTGATTGAGGATAATCCTAATATAAACTCCCTTCAAGCATATCAAACCTATATGGATGCAGTTTGGGGTATTGAATCTGCTTTATCTGAAGCAAGAAGACAATATAATAATGCTGTGGCAGAATATAATCGATATGTAAGAAAGTTTCCGGGTTTATTATATAAAAACTTATATGACTTTACTGACGAGTTTGAATATTGGAGAGTTCAAGAAGGAGCAGATCAAATTCCAGATATCACTTTTGGAGATTGAAATGAAAAAGATAATTGCTTTTGCTTTCATCATTATTTATGGGGTATTTTTTCTTGTGTCATGTAAAAATGAACCTTACCCAAAGCCAAGCAATGCCTATTATGTAAATGATTATGCTGATAAGTTTTCACCCTATTTAGAGTCTAAAATTAGACTTGAAGGTGAGAGATTATTTGATGAAGAATTGGATGATGGTGATAGACCAGGGGCCCAAATAGTATTCGCTACATTTGCAGTAGAAAACGAAAGTGATATAGAAACCTATAATTTATCTGATATATATAATCAATGGAAGATTGGAAAAGATGATTTAGGAATTTTGGTCGTCTACTTTTATGTAGGCGATAAGGATAAACCAGAATCTTTAGAACTCAATTTAGTACAAATAGAAATAGGGTATGCTATGGAAGTTTATTTAAGTCCATCTGAAGCTGGAGCTATTTTAGATAAAACTATTGTAGCTTCGGAAGATGAAGATACTGGTTCAGCTCACTTGTTGTATGAATTACTCACTTTGGTATATGATGAAGTCTATGACATTTCTTTTAATTATGACTTAGAAACATATGAGTATTATCGAGAAGACTATGATGAATACTCAGATTATGATGGTCTTTGGGAATGGATTTTGTTTGTGATTTTATCACCTTCATCTTCTTGGTTAGAAAAAGGGATTCTTTCTGTTCTAGGTATTATTTTCTTAGGTTCAGGTGGTTTGATTATTAAAAATGTTGCTGGCGGTGGTGGCTCAGGCGGTATGGGTATAAGGAGAAGGAAATAAAAGTAGATTGTGTATATCTACTTTTTTTTATTTTTTATGGTATAATTCGCTTATATAGTAGAGGTTCAAAAAATGAAAAATAAAGAAAATTTTATTCATATTATTAAATTCACACTTTTTTCAATTTCAGCCGGAATCATCCAAATCATATCATTCACTATCATGAATGAAATATTTTCAATGATTTACTGGCCTGCTTATTTAATCGCATTGATATTGTCTATTCTATGGAATTTCACTTTAAACAGAAAATATACTTTTAAGTCTGCGGCTAATATACCAAAAGCTATGTTTAAAGTTGCATGTTTTTACCTAGTTTTTACACCTTTATCAACCTGGTGGGGACATGGACTTGAAAATATAGGTTGGAATGAATATATTATTCTTGGAGGAACTATGATTATCAATTTTGTGACTGAGTTTCTCTATACAAAATTCTATGTTTACCGCCATCAAATTAATACGGCCATATCATAATATAATTGTATGCTAATTTTAATTTTATGATATAATAGTTTTGAATTAAATAAAACAACACCTTAAAAATGACTGATGAGTTTATTTTTATGGTGTATTTATTTTTAGACATATAGGAGGTTCAAATGAAAAAACTCATAGAGATAGAAGGATTGTCTAAATCTTTTGATGATAATAAGGTTTTAGATTCTATTAACTTATATATTAGAGAAAATGAATTTATTACTTTATTAGGACCTTCAGGATGTGGCAAAACAACCCTTTTAAGAATATTAGCTGGTTTTGAGACTAAAGATGAAGGAATTGTAAGATTTGATGGTGGAATCATTGATGATATTCCAGCACATGAAAGACCTATTAATACTGTTTTTCAAAGGTATGCTTTGTTTCCTCATTTAAATGTTTTTGATAATATTGCTTTTGGATTAAAACTAAAAAAAATGTCTAAACAGGATATAGAAGTAGCTGTTAAAGAGGTTTTAAAACTAGTTAAATTGGAAGGTTTTGAAGAAAGGAATATTAAAACTTTAAGTGGTGGTCAACAACAAAGAGTAGCGATTGCTAGAGCTGTTGTGAATAAGCCAAAATTATTGTTGCTGGATGAACCCTTAGCTGCATTGGATTTGAAATTAAGACAAGATATGCAGTATGAACTAAAGGAAATGCAAAGGGCTTTAGGGATTACTTTTGCTTTTGTTACCCATGATCAAGAAGAAGCTTTAACTATGAGTGATACAGTGGCTGTCATGAATGAAGGTAAAATTTTGCAAATAGGAAGTCCTCAAGATATATACAATGAACCTAAGAATAAGTTTGTTGCTTCTTTTATTGGAGAATCAAATATTATTCCTGGAATAATGATTAAAGATTATTTGGTTGAATTTGAAGGCATTAAATTTGAGTGCGTTGACAAGGGTTTCAAAGAAAATGAAGAAATTGAGGTTGTTTTGCGACCTGAAGATATTGAGTTGAAACCTGAAAACGGAGGGATTTCCGGTATAGTTACTGATATAACTTTTAAGGGTGTTCATTTTGAGATAATTGTGGATGTTTCTGGTAAAGAATATGTAATCCATTCTACTGATGCTCAAAAAGTTGGAGATAGAGTATCTTTGGTTTTTGATAAAGAAGATATTCATGTGATGCATCGATGAAATCGGTAAGTCGATTAACTTGGCCTTATCTTCTATGGTTATTTATATTAATCCTGATTCCAAGTTTTTTTATTATATTAGCCATTGTTTCAACATTTCATATATTTAATGCATATGAATTTAGGTTTACCTTACAATCTTTAAAGTTTTTAGCGGATCCAATCTTTTTAAACGCTTTTAAAAACAGTCTTAAATTTGCAGGGATATCAACTATTATATCTTTATTAATTGGCTACCCTGTCGCTTACTTTTTCGCAAATATGAAAAGCAAAAATAAAACCTTGTATGTGGCTTTATTGATTGTGCCTATTTGGTCAAATATGATTGTTAGAATTATTGCTTGGGAGAATGTGTTTAAACCAATATCAATTCTAAATCTATTTAATTTATCATTTGATATCATTGGCTATGATTCAGCAATTATCATAGCCATGGTTTCCATGTATTTACCTTTTATGATTTTTCCTATTTATTCAGTTTTGGAAAAAATAGATCCAGCTTATATAGAAGCCAGTCATGATTTAGGAGCCAGTTCTAGTCAAACTTTTGTAAAGGTGACTTTACCCTTATCATTGGGCGGGATTGTTAGTGGTGTTATTATGACTTTGTTGCCGGCAATGACTGCTTTTGCTTTGCCAGAAAGAATTGGTGGAGGTAGGGTCGTATTGTTGGGTAATTTAATTGAAAAAGAAATTTTTAGAGGTTCCTTTACGATTGCAGCTACCGTATCTTTTGTAGTAATGATAGTTATGTTAGGTCTCTTCATGATGATTGTGAAATTTGATAAAGAGGGAGAGACTCTATTATGAAAAAGAATAAATATGGTTCTCTCTTACAAATATTATTGACTGTTTTCACTTTTTCTATCATTTATCTACCTATTGTGATTATTTTCTTAATCTCTATTCACCACTCTCAATATAATTATGATGAATTTGGAATTACTTTTAAATGGTATAAAGATATCCTTGGTGATAGCCAGTTGGTGGATGCTATTTTTGTGACCCTACAAATTGCTGTTTTATCAACCATTATTTCAACAACTTTAGGGACATTCTTCGCTATTGGTATTCATAATCTTAAAAAGAAATCAAGACTTAGAATGATGGTGTTAAATAATGTGCCTGTTGTAAATCCAGATATTGTTACTGGGATCATGTTATTTATTATATTTAGATTTGTGAGAATAAGTTTTGGATTTCCGACCATGCTTCTAGCTCATATTTTCTATTCAATACCATTTGTGGTCTTAAGTGTATTACCTAAATTAAAGCAATTAGACCCAGACTTATTTGATGCAGCTTTAGATTTAGGAGCTTCTAAATTCAAAGCCATCATTCATGTCATCATACCGAGTATTAAAGTAGGTATTATTGCAGGTGCATTAATTGCCTTTACAATGAGTATTGATGATTTTATTATTTCTTATTTTATGAAACAAGGTGAGTTTCATAATGTATCAACACTAATCTATTCTAGGTTAGGAAAAAGACAAATTAGTCCAAATGTATTTGCTTATAACACTTTGGTGGTCTTTTTAACCATAGGTATTATGGTTTTATTCAATAGACTTAATAGAAATCAAAAAAATCAAAGGAGAATTAGATAATGAAAAAAATATTAGCATTAAGTGTTTTATTTTTAGTTCTTACCCTTGTGGTGGGTTGTTCACAAAAAGAAAAGTTATATGTATTAAATTGGGGAGAATATATGGACCCTGAATTAATTGAAAAATTTGAAGATGAATTTAATGTTGACGTTGTCTATGAAGAAGTAGGGTCAAACGAAGAGATGGAAATAAAGTTAAAACAAGGGATAACTGATTATGATATCATGATTCCAAGTGAATATATGGTAGATAAATTATCACAAGAAAATTTACTTTTACCGATAGATTATGATTTGTTACCTAATCTTGACCTTGTATCATTCTTTGAAGATGCAAGAGTGCTTTATGAGAATGAAGATTTTGGGGATTATATGGTTCCTTACTTTTTTGGAACCATTGGTATCATGTATAACACCGAAAGTGCTGGAATTGAACAAGCTATAGAAAATGAAGGTTTCTGCGCATTGTTTGATGAAGATAGTACATATCGTATTGGTTTATATGATTCACCTCGAGATACAGTGGGCGCTGCTTTAATGTGCTTAGGTTATTCTGTTAACAGCAATGACGATACCGAGTTAAGTCAAGCTCAAGCATTGATAGAATCTGTTTTAAGTCGTTCTCAGCAATTAACAAGTTTTGGACAAGATGGCTTAAAAGGTGATGTAGCAAGAGGAAATTTAGATATGGCTTTGGTCTATTCAGGGGATTATTTTGAAATGGTTTTCGAGTATGAAGAAGCTGAAGAAAACATTGAATTTAACTATTTTGCTCCAAGTCATACTAATATTTGGATTGATGCTTTTGTTATTCCGAAAACAAGTCAAAATACCAATCTAGCTCATGAATTCATTAATTTCTTCTTAGGGGAAGATGTTGCAGTTCAAAACGCAGATTGGGTAGGTTACACACCAGTTATAGAAGAAGTCTATAATATTTTGGTCACAGATTATGAATATGATTATGACCACTATTATCCACAACCTATAGGGTCTACAAGAGAAGTCTTTCACTATATTAGTGAAGAGCATTCACAAAATCTAAATACATTACTTAATGCTGTAAGATCTGAATAATTTAGATAAAAAAAAGTCATCGTGGGATTTGTTTCTACGATGACTTTTTATATACTATTCATGATTTCTTTACATTCTGGAATATTCATTTAATATAATCCCCTTATATATTTCTAAAGATATATACCAATAAATTAGGATTTATTCTCATTTTATTGGTATGATAAAATATATTTATTCGAGATTGATTATAAATATATTGATTATTTTTAACTAAATTACTTGTATTTATTTTAATTTAGTGTATTATATAAGAGACGCAATATAAATGTGAAATAAAATTAAGTTAACAAAGTTACCTCAATTATTATAAGCAGTATATTTGAAGTCGAAATATTTAATAAGGAGGTAACAAACATGACTGGTAAAGTAAAATGGTTCAATGCTGAAAAAGGATTTGGATTCATCACAACTGAAGATGGAAAAGATGTTTTCGCACATTTTTCACAAATTCAAAAAGATGGATTTAAAACTTTAGAAGAAGGAGAAGCAGTAAGTTTTGATATTACTGAAGGCCAAAAAGGTCCTCAAGCTTCTAACATCGTAAGTTTATAATTTCAATCAAAATAAAAGACATAGACATGTAAATGTTTATGTCTTTTTTAATTTCATATAAAAAAATCATTATTTTTGTTATAATTATATTATGAGAGAAGGTGTTTGAATGAGAATTGCTTTAATCGCCCATGATAAAAAGAAAAATGATATGATTGTTTTTTGTAAAAGACATAAAGATGTTTTAAAAAATCATAAACTCGTTGCTACGGGAACCACTGGACAACGTGTCATTGATGAAACAGGTTTAGATGTTGAAAGATATAAATCTGGACCCCTTGGTGGTGACCAAGAAATTGGCGCACAAATCGCTAATGGGCAAATAGATTTAATATTATTTTTTAGAGATCCTTTAACGCCTCAACCGCATGAACCTGATGTATCTGCTTTGTTTAGGCTAAGTGATGTTTATCAAATACCATTGGCTTCAAACATTAAAACTGCAGAATTATTTTTTCAAACGCTTAAATAAACTTGACCGATGATTTCATCGGTTTTTTAAATAGGGGAATGTATGAACGCAAAAGAAATTGTCAATCAGTTGAATATAGATCAATTACTTTCTTTGTTTACAGGGAAAGATTTTTGGAATGTCTCAGGTATAAATGAATTCAACTTAAAACCTATAACCTTAACCGATGGACCCCATGGATTAAGAAAACAAGCTGGGAATCATGACCAGATAGGTTTATCATCATCCATACCTTCCACTTGTTTTCCTACAGCATCATGTCTAGCCAGTTCATGGAACCTGCCACTTATAGAAAAAATGGGACAAGCTTTGGGAGAATCTTGTTTAAAAGAAGACGTTTCAGTTATATTAGGTCCTGGCACAAATATTAAAAGACACCCTCTAGGAGGACGTAACTTTGAGTATTTTTCAGAAGATCCTCTTCTTTCAGGGAAGATATCTGAATCAATGATTCAAGGTATTCAGTCTAGGGGTGTTGGAGCTTGTCTAAAACATTATGCAGTTAATAATCAAGAATATAGACGGATGACCATTAATGCTATCGTGGATGAACGCACCTTAAGAGAACTATATTTAAAACCTTTTGAAATTGCAATCAAGAAATCAAAACCATGGATGCTTATGTCATCATATAACCTTATTAATGGTGAATACGCCAGCGAACACAATGAATTATTAAACAAAATATTAAGGGAAGAATGGAAGTATGAAGGCGTAGTTGTGACTGATTGGGGAGCCAACAATGATCCAATTAAGGCTTTGAAAAATGGATTAAATTTAGAGATGCCTGCCAATAAAAATATAAGTATACCCAGAATAAAAAAGGCATTAAAAAACCATGAAATTAGTGAAGAAATCATTAAGCAAAGAGCTGAAAAAATTGTAGATTTATTAATAAAAGCTAATCAAATTCGCGATAATTTAAGAAAAGATGTTGATACTTCATATCATCATGATCTGGCAAGAGAAATCGCTTCAGAATCTATAATCCTGTTGAAAAACGACCACGATACTTTACCCTTGAATCATCATCAAAAAGTACTCTTAGTAGGGGAATTTGCTAAAAAGCCAAGATATCAAGGTAGTGGAAGTTCTTTAATACAACCACTTAAGCTAACAAATCTTTTTGATGAATTTAAAAAGACTTTAAGAGACCAATTAAAATATGCTAGGGGATACGACTTGAATTCAGAATTAATTAATCAGGATTTAATTGATGAAGCTTTATTAATGGCTAAGGAAGTTGATATAATATTTTTAATGGTTGGCTTACCAGAAATTTATGAAAGTGAAGGCTTTGATAGAGACAACTTAGAACTTCCCCTATCTCATCAAATACTGATTCAAAAGTTATCAACTTTATCCATTCCTTTGGTTTTATGTTTGTCTAATGGTGGACCAGTTAAAATTCCTGGTTTAGATAAAGTTGACGCTGTTATTGAGCAGTATTTGTCTGGAGAAGCCGGTGCTGAAGCCTTAAGTAATATAGTTTTTGGAAGATTATCTCCATCAGGTAAACTTGCGGAAACATTCCCTAATGAGCTTGATGAGTTAATTTCAAATGATTATTTTCCAGGTAATAAGACGCAAGTTGAATATAGGGAATCCTTTATGATTGGTTATTGTAATTATGATATCAAAGATTTAAAACCAATGTTTCCTTTTGGCTATGGCTTATCCTATACAAAATTCATTTATGAGAATTTCTCTTTATACAATGATATAGAAACCAATAAATTAAGAATTAAAGGACAAATAAAAAATATAGGGAAATATGATGGTAAAGAAATTGTCCAAGTATACGTGTCAAAAGAAAATTCAAAAGTGCTAAGACCAATTAAAAGCTTAAAAGCGTTTGGAAAATATATGATTTGCAAAGGAGAAAGTATTGATATAGAATTAGTGATAGATTATGAGGATCTAGCCATATATCAAAATGATTATCTAATAGAATCAGGAGAGTATAAGGTTCTTATTGGATCATCTTCTCAAGAGATACATGAGACTTTTTCTGCCCATGTTTTTTCTAATGATAAGCTAAAGGATGAGAATTATCATATGATCATAGACTTATATAAACAAGGTCAAAAGATAGATGATTCTGCCTATCAAGAAATCTATAAAGGAGAAATTCCTACTTCTAGACCCATCAAGCCCTACCATATCAATACGACCTTAGGTGATGTATCTCATTTATGGATTGGAAGACTGTTATATAAAATGGTTCATAAGCAAATGAAGAAAGTATTTACAGACACTGACTTAAGGATTCAAAAAATGATAGAAAAAAGTATTGAAGACATGCCTTTAAGATCTTTAATGAACTATAGTCAAGGTAAGTTATCTTTAAGAAAAACAAAAGCTTTAATAGATTTAATGAACAAGTCTTATTTTTCTGGCTTGATTAAATTGATTCTAGGCTAAGGATGGTTAAAAATGATGAAACAATTATTTGTTTTAGGAAGCATGAATATTGACTTAATCTATAAAATGAAAAGATTAGCTAAGGTTGGGGAATCTATGTTTGCAGATGATTTTTTAACCTTGCCCGGAGGCAAGGGTGCTAATCAAGCCATAGCTGCAAGTAAACAAGGTATTCAAACTTGGATGTTAGGAAGTCTTGGTCAAGATGAGTTTGGTTTTTCAGTAAGTGAATCCTTAAAAAAGTTCTCAGTGAAAACACATTACATTGATAAAGTATCAGATTTTCCAACAGGTACAGCTTGTATCTTAATGGAAGAGTTTGACAATCGTATCTTGGTCTATCCTGGCGCAAACCATGTGCAAGATTTTAATAAAATTCAAAAATGTATTATAGATAATGGTCATATAAATGATGTTCTATTAATGCAATTAGAAATACCGATGAAGACCATTAAGGATGCTTTAGAACTTGCTAAAGCACATAAAATGATTACTGTTGTAAATGCTGCGCCATTTGATTCTCAAATTAAACCACTCTTAAATATGGTGGATATACTAATCGTAAATGAAACTGAAGCTGAAGCTTTACTTGATAGAAAAATTATCTTTGATCAAATTAAAGAGTACTTGGAAGAAATTTTAGATTTAGGACCTTCAGAGGTTATTATGACCCTAGGTAAACAAGGCAGCTATTATATAAATAAAGACACTATGATATTCACAAAATCATATGAGGTTCCTGTAATAGATACAACTGGAGCTGGAGATGCCTATATCGGCTGTTTTGTTGCCAATAGAATGCTGGGTTATAAGCTAGAAGAATCTTTGGACAAAGCTTCTATATGTGGGGCTTTAACTTGTAAGAAACTGGGTGTTCATAAAGCCATACCAGATAAAAAAGAAATAGAAGAATTTAAAAGGAGAATGATTTAAATGAGAAAAATAATTTTAGACTGTGATCCAGGACACGATGATGCATTTGCCTTGTTATTGGCTGGAAAGGATCAAGAGATTGATTTGCTAGGTATTACAGTTGTTTCAGGTAACCAAACTTTAGAAAAAACAGGAATTAACACTTTAAATTTATGTCAATATTTAGACATAAAAACACCTGTATGTTTAGGGGCTTCTAGACCCCTTATTAAGGAGGAAGAAGTATGCGAAGTAATCCATGGTGATAGTGGTTTAGACGGATTTGAATTTCCTAATTTAAAAATTGGTTTTGATCCTAGAAATGCTTGCGATTTTATCATACAAACCCTCTTAGAATCAAAAGATAAAATTACATTTGTAACAACAGGACCATTAACCAATTTGGCTTTAGCCATGAGAATTCAACCGAAAATTATTGATAAGATTAAAGAAGTTATAGTTATGGGTGGTTCAATTGCTAATGGTAATGTCACTCCAGCTGCGGAATTTAATATTTATACAGATCCTGAAGCCGCACATATAGTTTTTAAATCTGGAGCGCCCATCAAAATGTTTGGACTTGATGTAACAAGAAAACTCATGGTATTACCTGAAATTATCGAAAGAATGAAAAAAATTAATAACTCTTCTTCTAAACTTTTTGTTGATTTAATGAAGGTTTTTAATGAAAACCAATTTAAAGTGTTTGCTTTACCTGGAGGACCTTTACATGATCCTATTACCATAGCTTACTTAATTGACCCGAAAATAGCGACTTTAAAGAAAGTGCACTGCACTATAGACTTAAGCCATGGTTCAAGCTACGGAAGAACCAACATTGATGTATTTGATTACCAACATTTACCAAAGAATATTGAAGTAGCTGTAGATGTTAATGTGGATAGATTTTGGGATTTAATTGAAGACGCTATTAGAAAGTAAGGTGTTACTATGTTTATATTCAAATTGATAAGAAGAATGGTATTGTTTTTTTTGGTCATCATTGTGATAACTTTTGTAGGATTACTTATTTATATGAACTCAGTTAATGTTAATATCACTGATGAAGACTTGCCAGAAAACGTTTATAATTCATCTAAGAACTTAGAAATTAGAATGATTGATTCTATGATTGAAATCGTAACTTCTGATAATCAGGAAGATGCTAACCAAGATATAGAAGATTTCTTGAATCTAATGATTTTTAAAACAATTAGGGATGATATTAATGCTGAATATGATCCTATAAAGGGTGAGTCTGATCAAAGTCAATATATTATTGAAGATTCATTATTCACTTTGGATTATTTAATAGCCAATGTCAATGATGAAGATCAAGTTGTATTGACAGTTAGTCTTAAGAGATATGGCTTTCCTAAATTTGAAACAGCCTTATATTTTTATTTTGATATTGATTTAAGCTTTGCTAAAAGGAAAATGATTTTGACCTTAGATAAAGTATTTTTAGACAATCAAGAAATTTCTAGAGGTGTATATGATTATGTGGTTTCAATGGCTGATAAGGATAGTATTGAATCAGCTGTTGACAAAGGAGAACTTGATTTAGACAAATATACATACACGATTTCATTTGGCGACTTTATACCTTTTTCTTTCTAAATTATAGTTTAGTAAAAGTATGTAAGTGTTTTCATTTTTATTTATATTATGATTGAATATTGATTTCTTAAATGATATAATCTTATTGGTTAAAAGGAGAGAGTGTATATGAAATTATCAGATAGAATTTTAGGAATGCAAGAATCACCAGTAAGAAAATTAGTGCCAGTTGCCACAAAAGCAAAAAAAAGGGGAATTAAAGTATACCACTTAAATATAGGACAACCAGATATAGAAACACCTAAATGTTTCATGGAAGCCATAGAAGCCTATGATTCTAAGGTAATCAAATATTCTTTTTCACAAGGCGAACCAGTATTAATTGATGCCATCATAGATTATTATAAGAGAGATGGAATGCATTATGAAGAAGATGAAGTTTTAATCACCAATGGTGGTAGTGAAGCTTTAACCTTTGCTTCAATAGCGACATGTAACCCTGGAGATGAAATTTTAATCCCAGAGCCTTTTTATACAAACTACAATGGCTTCACATCAGAAGTTAATGTTAATCTTGTCCCTATTACAACAAAGGCTGAAACTGGCTTTCATCTACCAAAAAAAGAAGAAATAGTTAAACTAATCAATGAAAAAACCAAAGCTATTTTATTCTCTAATCCTGGAAATCCTACAGGTACTATTTTAACTTTAGAAGAAATGGAAATGATTAAAGAAATCGCTATTGAACATGATCTATTTATTATTAGTGATGAAGTATATCGTAAAATGGCTTTTGACGGATTAATTTCTCATTCAATGGCTGAATTAGAAGGAATTGAAGATAGATTGATTTTAGTAGATTCTGTATCCAAAAGATTTTCTGCTTGTGGAGCCAGAATTGGTGCTATAATGTCAAAAAATAAATTATTAATGAAGAATATATTAAAACTGTGTCAAGCTAGATTATGTGTAGCAACATTAGAACAAATAGGTGCTGCAGCCTTATATTCAATGCCGTTAGATTATGCAGATCATATTCGTGATATATATCAAAAGCGAAGAGATATTGTTTATGAGACATTAATGCAAATTCCTGGAGTTGTTTGTGAAAAGCCTCAAGGGGCATTCTATGTGGTGGCTAAACTACCAATAGAAGATGCTGAAGATTTCTGTTTATGGTTACTAGACTCTTATGACCATGAAGGAGAAACTGTGATGTTGGCTCCTGCTCAAGGCTTTTATGCGACTGAAGGTTTAGGAAAAAATGAAGTAAGAATAGCTTATGTTTTAAAAGAAGAAGAGATGCAAAGAGCCATGTCAATTCTTAAAGAAGCATTATTGGTATATAAACAAAAATCGTAAAGTTAAACTTTACGGTTTTTTCTTTTTCTATTTAGTGATTTTAAGGACTTATGATAAGATATTAAGTAGAGGTGATAGAATATGAAAAATCCAATAGTAACAATCAAAATAAAAAATCATCAGGAGATAAAGCTAGAATTATATCCTGAAAAAGCACCAAATACAGTAAATAACTTTTTATCATTAACGAAAAAAGGTTTTTATGATGGTATTATCTTTCATAGAGTTATAAAAGGATTTATGATTCAAGGAGGAGACCCACAAGGTATCGGAATAGGTGGACCTGGCTATCATATCAAAGGTGAATTTAATTCTAATGGTTATGATAATGATCTTTTACACACGAGAGGTACGATTTCAATGGCAAGATCGGGACATCCAGATTCAGCTGGATCTCAATTTTTCATTATGCATCATGATGCACCACACCTAAATGGACAATATGCAGCATTTGGTAGAGTTATTGATGGCATAGAAGAAGTTGATAGAATAGCCAATGTACAAACAAATCATCAAGATAAACCAATTGAAAATCAAATAATTGAAAGCATTATTATTGAATTTCAAGATTATAATTTCTCTGAACCAGAGATATTACAATAGATATGAAACTTATAAAAAGAGAATTCTATTGTGAACCTTTACAAAGGGATGTTCGTTTATATATAGGGCTACCTAAAACCTATGATTTATCCAATCGAAGATACCCGGTCTTATATATGCAAGATGGCCATAATGTTTTTCTTAAAGAGGACTCATTTATAGGACATACATGGCAAATGTTAGAGATGTATGATAAACATCCAAATCTTAAAGAAATTATTGTTGTGGCTATGGATGCTTCTAGTAAAGAAAATGGTAGGCTTTATGAATACAGTCCATTTGTTTTTAATCTTAAAGATTCAGATTTCGATGGTTGTGGCGGGGGTGGAGATGTCTACTTAGATTACCTAGTTAACCATCTAAAACCAAGTATTGACTCAGAGTTTAGAACTTTGAGTGAGCAAAAACACACCGCAATTATGGGTTCATCTTTAGGTGGATTCATTTCTATATATGCAGGTTTAAAATATCCGAAAACTTTCGGTAAATTAGCATCTTTATCAGGTTCGTTTTTCGTTGCTTTGAAAGAAATGTTAGAATCAATTGAACTAGCTGATATGTCTAATATAGACCTTATATATATGGATAGTGGGGATCAAGAAGTTGCTGGTGGAGATTCGATAGATTATTTAAAAAGCAACGAAATTATCATGAAAAAATTAGTGAAAAAAATTGGTGAAGATAAAGTTGTATACAAAGTCATTAAGGGCGGAAAACATAGCGAGGTTGATTGGTCAAAAAGATTAAGGCCAATTATTCAATCGTTATTTGATTAAAAAAAAATTTTTCTTCATTAAATTTATGATATAATAAAAATTGCGATGCTATGGAAATAAAAAAGAGGACAGCGATGAGAATGTTGAATAAACAAGCTAAAGAACCATATTATTTGCAAATTTCAAAGGCTATAGAAACCATGATTTTATCAGGGTATTTTAGTCACGGACAAAAATTACCAACACTATTAGAAATGAAAGATTTATTTAATGTCAGTTTAAAAGTGGCTGCTCAAGCTTATGATGACTTAAATAAAAAAGGTTATATTTACTCAAGACGAGGCAAAGGTTATTTTGTATCATTCTATGAAAAAGTAAAAATAGATTTAAACCATTTGTATGAGATAGAAGCTGAACTTGTCTATGAGCACCAAATGTCAAGGGATATTATTCTATTTGAAAAAGTCCAAGTTGAGGGATATGTTCAAGAACAGTTAAATTTGAATTCTGGTGAATATTGTTATCATATCAAACAAGTTTTTGGAAAAAACAATAGGAATGTGCTACTGCAAGATATATATTTACCTTTCAATCATTTTCCAAAGCTTAATAAGGTCTATGACGATTTTCCTACCATTCCTTCACTAATTATGAATGGATACCGCTATAACTTAAATGAGTTTTCTAACCGGTTTTATTCTGGACAAGCTTCAATTGAGCATGAGATTTTCTTGCGTTTACAAAACAATGATCCTTTATGGAGAATAGAAACAATATGTTATACAGATGATGATCAGCCAATTGCTTTAGTGAATCAATATATGTCTGGAGAATATGTAACAATGGCGGTGATGCTCAATGTCAGTTGATTATCAAAAAGAAATTATGATTGATCGTCGTTCTAGTAAACCTTTAGATGAACAGGTTAGAAACCAACTAGAGAGACTATTATCATCTGCTCGAGTCATTAATGATGAACGTTTATTATCCGCTAAAATGCTTGCTCATCAATTAAATATCGATGTAAAGCATGTCGAGAAAGCATATAGTAAATTACATAAAGATCACTTTATTAGATTTGATGATAATCATATTCCTTATGTATCAAAATATAGTAGAATTCTAGGTTTTTTTGATAAACTTGTATTTATTGAAGAGGGAATTGAATCCTTAGGTAAAAAGCCTTCTATAGAATTACTTGAATTTAATATTATTGAGTTACATGATTCAGATTTAATTGATTTAACTAAGTTTAATGATCATCGTTTTATTAAGCAAGTTAGAATGTTTAAAGCGGATAATAAGCCTTATATATATTTAGAAGAGTATTATTCGATTGAGCATTTTCCAAAATTATTAGAGATTGATGAGTCTTATGCCGGAAAAATTTATCAAGGATTTTTAGCAAAACATTATGACACTATATTTTCATACAATGAAAGACTCGTAAATGTCCATGTTTTTGATCAAGAATTTGCTGATAAAATGGAAATAGAAAAAGGTCTAACAGGTTTTAAAATAGATATGGTTTATTATGATCAACATATGAAACCTTTTGGTTACTCACGAACCTATTCTTTACCACACTTTTATTTTGAGTATGGAATTAAGATAAGATAAAAAAGATATCATTTTGATATCTTTTTTTAAACTATTCGAAACATTTTATAATTTATTTTAAAAATGGTAGAATATATGTTAGTTGAGGTGGAAAATGAAAAAAGCATTAGTTATATTTGGATCAACTGGTAATTTAATGTATAAAAAATTAATACCTGCTATATATCACTTAATTCAACAAGGCCATATTGGCGAAGATTTTATGGTTTATGCTGTTGCTAGAAGAAATCAATCATTTGATGATTATATTGAAGAAGCAAAAAACCAAGTCAAGATAAGTATTGATTGGACTCATTTTAAACAATATATTAATTATAGAGTCTTAAATGTTGATAATATTGATGATTATAGAAGGTTAAATGATGAAATAGTGAATAAATCATATAATGATGTATCAATTTATTTAGCGACTCCTCCAACTTTGTTTCCTCTTATTTCTAAAGGAATCAGCCAATCTGGATTTATAAATAAAGGAGAAAAACATAAACGTATTGTTTTTGAAAAACCGTTTGGGGAAGATCTTGAGAGTGCTCAAAGTATCAATAAGGAGTTGTGGAAGTATTTTGATGAAACGCAAATTTATAGGATTGACCATTATTTAGGGAAAGAAATGATTCAAAATATATTGGTTGTTAGATTTGCTAATATCATTTTTGAACAAAGTTGGGATTATCGTTCAATTCAAGCCATTACTATATTAGCTAAAGAAGAAGAAGGTGTATTGAGTCGTGGCGGATATTATGATAAAATTGGTGCTCTGAAAGATATGTTGCAAAGTCATTTGCTTCAAATGGCTGCACTCATATTAATGGATAAACCTAAAGAAATGACCAGTGACTTGATTAAAGATGAAAAGGTTAAAATATTTCAGTCTATGACATTTGATCAAAAAGATATGTTGTTAGGCCAGTACAAAGGTTATACAGACTCTGAAAAAGTAGATAGGAATTCATCTACTGAAACATTTGTTTATGCCAAAGCCTATGTTCAAAACCAACGCTGGCATAATGTTCCGATTCATTTTTTAACTGGAAAAAAACTAAATGAAAAAAGAAGTGAAATTATCATTCATTTTAAAGATAATCATGATTTGAATTTATTGTTTCCTCAATCATCAAAAGTAGAAAATAAGTTGGTGATTAAGGTATCTCCAAAAGAAGGGGTAGAATTTAAATTTAACGTAAAGGAGCCAGGACTAACCAATAATATTCACCCAGCAATATTAGATTACTGTCATAATTGTAAGGCTCTAGAAAATACCCCTGAAGCCTATGAAAGATTATTCATGGAATTATTAAATGACCAACCTACGCTATTTACCCGTTGGGATGAAATTGAAAAAACATGGGAGTTGGTCAAATCTATGAAAAGTAATTCTCAACCAATAGTTTATAATTCTTATGAAGACTTGTTAAATATTTTAGAGAAAAAGGAAGTGTTGATTGATGATTTATGATGTATCTATGTTAATCCATGATAAAATGCAAGTTTATAAAAATAAAGAAGATAAAAGACCTATTTTTAAAAACGCATTAAATCACATTGATAACCAAGTTCATGAAACAAATTTATATATCAATTTACATACTGGAACTCATGTTGATTATCCTTTACATATGATTGATAAGGGAGATACTTCAGATAGTGAGTCTTTGCTTGAGCTTATTGGGTCTTGTAAGGTCTTAGACTTAACTGAACTTGATAGTAAAATTACTATAAATGATTTAAAAAAATATCCTATAGAGGAAGATGATTTTTTGTTTTTTAAAACAAAAAACAGTTTATCTGAAGAGTTTCTTCATGATTTTGTTTATCTCGATAAAGAAGCTGCTCAATATTTAAAAGATAAAAAAATTAGAGGTGTGGGGACAGATGGATTGGGGATTGAAAGAAGTCAACCTAATCACGAAACTCATAAAATACTACTTTCTAATGGCATTATTATTATTGAGGGACTTAGATTAAAAGATATAATAGAAAAAGAGTACGAGATGATTTGTTTGCCATTAAAGATTAAGTCTGTAGAAGCATCACTTGCTAGAGTGATATTGATGGACTAAAAGAAAGAACGCTTATTTAAGCGTTCTTTCTTTTATAAGGGTGGCTTTTCCACCAACCCAAACATTTTTGATTTGTGAATGAGTTCTATCAATTTTAGCGATAATTTCGGAGGGTTGATTCATTGAGTAACCTTGTCTTAAAGTATATTTGCTTTTCTGCTTGTGATGTTTAAATAGATAGCAGGCTAAAGCACCATTGGAAGTGCCAGTAGCTGACTCCTCTTCAATACCAACAATAGGAGCGAAGTTTCTTCCATATGCATCGACTTCACCATCTAAGCAAAACACATGGATTCCAATGACATTATATTTATCACAAACTTCAATGATTTCCTCATAACAAGGTTCTAAATGATTTAAAGTATCTAGGTCTGACACAGGTAAGAATATTTCTCTTAAACCAGTTGATATTATCTGTGCCTTATACTTATGATGGAATTTAATCTTTCTAAAACATTTATCAAATACTTGATTAGGAATAAAGTCGCTAAATACAGGTGGATTTTGTTGCATAAAAACGAGATCACTATCTATATCTAGCATTAAAATACCTGCTTTTGTTTCTTGAGTATAATATCTATTTTCGACGATGTTTAAGTCCCTTAATAAATTAAAAGTAGCTATAGTCGCATGGCCACATAAATCAACTTCAGAAGTGGGAGTAAAGAATCTTACTTTAAAATCAGCCTTATCACTATGGCAGACAAATGCTGTTTCACTATAGCCTAATATTTTAGCGATTTTTTGCATTTGATCATCACTTAAATCATCAGCGTATATGTATACCCCAGCTTTATTACCACCATATATTGTTTTGGGAAATGCGCTAAGCCTATACAATTGATTCAATTTCATCACCTCATTTATATCTTACACTATTTTGATAAAAAAATATCTTGGTCACTAAAATTTGATAAAAAAATCTTGATAATTTGAAAAATAACTCTAATTATTGTATATTTTGATTAGGAGGTTCACATGGGATTAATACTTTGGATATTATTTGGACTCATCGTTGGTTGGATAGCCAACACAATTATGGATGTTCATGGAAAAGGTTTTTTTAAAAATTTAATTATTGGTTTGATTGGTTCGGCAATTGGTGGATGGATTGGAGATTTAATTGATTTTGGGCCAATAGGCACTTTTACATTATCAGGTTTTATTTTTGCTGTCATTGGCGCTATAATTCTGATTTGGCTTTTAAGAAAACTTAGGGTATAAAAATAGAAGGAAAAAAATTCCTTCTTATTTTTTTGGAGTTAATCCATACCATAATAGTTCAAATGATTCTTTAATAAAAGCTTCTTGATCTATGAGTTCTTTGTGATGGATTAAATATCTTGTTGCTGCATGCAAAGCATTATCTATATATAAAAGTAAATAAGCTGGATGATTGATGCATAGGTGATTTAAATCAATTGCTTTTAATAGGGTCTCCTTGAATTTAGAATAAGTATCTAATGTTTCATCGTTACCAAAATTGTGAATATAAGGAGAAGTTGAAAACATTTCTAAATACTTAAACTCTTCAGGATAATGTATTCCCCAGTGGATAACAGCTGTCCACATTGACAATATGTTTTCCTCATTACTTTGATTTTTATTGAGTTCTTCTAAATATCGTTTTCTAGAATGAATCTTTATTTCTACATAGATGGATTGAATTAATTCAGCTTTTGTTGGAAAGTAATTAAATAATGTTCCCACGGATATTTTTGCCTTCTTAGCTATTTTAGATGTGGGTGTAGCATCGAATCCATAAAGATTAAATAACCTCATGGCAGTTTCTAATATGTGGATTCTTTTCTTTTCGTTCATAAAGACCTCACTTATACATATTTTAACATAATAACATTAATTTATTAAAATTTTTTTATTTTTATCGTTTAAGGCCAAATATAAATAAAAACACCAGATAAGTGACTAATCAGTCATATTTTTCATTGATTTTTTACTTGATTTTTAATTTATGAAGCGTATAATAACATTCGGTGAAATTTTTATAATTAGAAAAAATGATTATTTAATTAATAAAATTAAGGTCATTTTTTTCATGAATAGAAGGGAAGTTTTAAAAATGTATTTATTATCAGTTGCGTCTTCGGGAGATGCACCAAAGCTTATTGTTTATGTTGGTTTAATTATATTGTTAGGTTTACTTTTTGGCCGTTTAGCTGAAATGGTTAAGGTTCCAGCTATTACAGGTTACCTAGTTGCTGGATTGTTTTTAGGGCCTATCTTAAAAATAGTTGACATGGAATCAATTAGATCATTATCTTTTATTTCTGATATTGCTTTAGGGTTTATAGCCTTTCAAGTTGGAAATGAGTTATGGATGGGTAAACTAAAAAAATCAGGAATGAAAATAATTATAATTACAATTGTGCAAGCTGTTTTAACATCATTATTTGTAATTTTATTAGCCATGTTGTTTATTGATTTATCTGTGGCGTTAATATTAGGTGCCATTGCGGCAGCGACTGCACCAGCGCCTATAATGATGATTGTAAAGAAGTATAGAACTAAGGGAGAATTGACAAACACTGTATTGCCAGTTGTTGGCTTAGATGATGCTGTTGGGGTAATCTTATTTGGAATTTTATTATCAATAGGAATGACAATGATGAACACAAATGCAGCTTCATTATCATTTATAGAGATGATGACTGAACCTTTAATTGAGTTAGGAATTTCAGTAGCATTAGGTTTATCAATTGGACTCATTTCAGGTTTAGCTATTAAGACAATTTCTCCAGATAAAGAAAGACAAGAGAAAAATTTAATTGTTGTAACAGTTACAGTATTAATTACAACAGGTGCTTCACTTTACTTAGGAGCTTCTCCGATTTTAACGCCTATGATTGCTGGTGCAATTGTTACTAATATGATTAATAAGGATTGTTATGTTTTAGAAGAAAGAACCATTAGATTCTTCGTGCCACCAATCATGATTGCATTTTTCACCATTGCAGGAGCCTCATTACAATTTGATGTTATATTAGCTGCTGGCGCTGTTGGTATTATGTATATTATTGGACGCACCATTGGAAAAATATTTGGTTCTTACTTAGGAACAGCCATGGTAAAAGCAAGTCCAAATGTAAGAAAGTATTTAGGTACCGCTTTATTACCACAAAGTGGTGTAGCAATTGGTTTGAGTATAGCAGCTTTTAATGCAATAGCTCCTATTAGAATGGATTTTGCATTAACCATTCAAAATGTAGTCTTAGCTGCCGTCTTAGTATTTGAATTAATTGGTCCTGTTTTAGTTAAAATTGCTTTTGAAAAAGCTGGAGAATCTCAAGAATATAACGAAAGACTTATAGAAGAAAAAGAAGAAAGAATTAAACTTAAGAAGGTAACTCAGTCATAAAATATCTCATCCTTATGGATGAGATTTTTTTTTAGAATATATCATTAAAACAAAAAGATATTCTACCTGATTTTTATTAGTCTTTCTTGTAGATTGAGTATTTACTCATAAAATGGTATATTGAAATAAATAATGTTTGTGAAAGGATGTACTATGAAAAAAGTTGAAATGAATGATTTTTATAAATTTAATTTTCTAGGCAATTTGAAATCATCACCTAAAAACACAGTAGCAGCTTGGATTCAATCAAAACCAATAGAAGAAGAAAATGAGTACCATCACGACTTATATGTTCTTCAAAATCAAAAAGTGGATAAAGTAAAATCTTTAAAAACTAATTTTGACTATATATTTATTGATGAGAATTGTATGTTGATTGATTATCAAAAGAATAATCAAGAAAGAAATCAATTAAAAGAAAAGTACAAAAAGACATTTTATTATTATTACTTAAATGAAAAGAAACTAGAAAAAGCATTTGTATTAAACGTACCATTTAAATTAGAAAAACTTATAGATTCTGAACGTATTTTGTTATCTGCTCAGTTAAAAGTAGAAGATCATATCTTATATGAAGGTTCTGAATTGGCAAGAGATGAATATATAAAATCAATTAAAAAAAATAAAGTGTATGAGGATATTAACGAAATTCCCTATTATTTTAATGGTAGAGGGTTTTCAAGTGGGCAAAATAAGCAATTATTTGTTTATCATATAAAAAGCAAACAAATTAAGCGCCTATTTGAGCCAGCTTTTTCAGTTGATATCTTTACTTTATCTCAAGATAATAAATCACTTTATTTTACTGGGAAATATGCCGAAAAAGTTAAAACATTTACTTCAAAAATTTACCAACTTATTCTTCAATCAAACAAAATTGATGTCTTATACAATCATCTTGATTATAGGATAGAGAAAATATTAGATTTGAATTCAATTGTCGTTGTGGCTAGCGATATGATTCCTTATGGTATAAATCAAAATTCAAAGTTTTATAGGCTTGAACACGGACAATTAGTGCTTTTGAATGACTATCAAGATTCAATTGGAAACTCTATAGGGTCAGATTGTCGTTTGCTTGCTAGTTCACAATCTTTTATTGAAGGTAATCAGTGGTATTTTATGAGCACGGTCAATGATCATAGCCAACTCTTAACCATAGATGAACATGGTCAATTAAATACTCTTTATACAATGGAAGGTTCTATTGATGGTATTATAATGAATCAAAATAGAATTTTGATGATTGGCATGAAAGAACAAAATCTACAAGAAATATATTCTTTTTCAGGCAATACTATTTCTCCTTTAACATCTGTCAATAAAAATCCATTTAAAAATAAATATGTTGCTAAGCCAAAAGAGGTTATTCTTAAGAAAGAAGGCTTTGATATTCATGGCTTTGTTCTTTTACCTCAAGGTTTTAATCCAAATATTAAATACCCTATGATTTTAGACATTCATGGTGGTCCTAAAACTGTCTATGGTAAAATATATTATCATGAGATGCAAGTATGGGCAAATCAAGGATTTGTTGTTGCTTTCTGTAATCCTAGAGGCTCAGATGGCAAAGGTAATGAATTTGCTGATATTAGGGGAAAATACGGAACAATTGATTATGCTGATATTATGGAATTCACAGACCAAGTTTTGGTTGAGTATACTAATATTGATCAATCTAGATTATATGTTACAGGTGGCTCATATGGTGGTTTTATGACCAATTGGATACTTGGACATAGCCATAGATTCAAAGCAGCTGCTAGTCAAAGGTCAATATCTAATTGGATATCGTTTTATGGTACATCTGATATAGGGTATTATTTTGCTAGTGATCAAACTGCAGGACATCCTATATTAGATTTTGATCAATTATATGAACAATCGCCAATTAAGTATGCAATGAATGTTCAAACACCTTTGTTGTTTATTCATTCAGATGAAGATTATCGCTGCCCTATTGAGCAAGCCCAACAATTTTATGCAATACTAAAGACTAGAGCTATAGATACAAAATTGATATGGTTTAAAGGTGAAAATCATGAGTTATCAAGAAGTGGAAAACCTCAAGGGAGAATCAAGAGGCTAAATGAAATTAGTCAGTGGTTTGAATCACATTAAATATGATATAATAATGTTATCTTATAGAAATAGAGGTTCCTATGAAAACATTACTTAAGTTATTATTGCTCTTCTCTATCTTATTGCTACCCTTAAGTGTTAAAGCACAATCTAACCAGATTATAGATATCCATTATTTTCAAAATAATTTATGTAGTAGCTGTCAAGAAGTAAAAATATTTTTTGACGAGAATTTAAAGGATAGAGAAGATGTTAATATCATTTATTATAATACATTTGATGACTTAGATAGGGCATTAATGGATGACGTATTAACTTTCTATGATTTATCTTACGAAACACCTACAGTTGTCATTGGTTCGACAATTTTGCAAGGAAGTGAACCTGTTAAGTCTTATATTGAATCAGTTATAGAATATTATAGAAATAATAGTGATTACTCAGATGTAGTAATTAAAATTCAAAATCAAGATTCTAACTTATCAAAAGATGATATTATTCATCTTGATGATATATTAAATGATGATGAACTTGTCTATAATTTGCCTATATTTGGTCCAATTAATTTAAAATCTTTCTCTCTACTCTTAGGGGCAGTTTTCATTGGTATCATTGATGGGTTTAACCCTTGTGCCATGTGGGTCTTGATATTTTTAATCACTATGCTGATTAACTTGAAGGATAAGAAAAGGGTATGGATTCTTGGATTAACCTTTATTTTTACAAGCGGGATAATCTATTTTATAATTATGATGGCTTGGTTTGAACTCATATCATTTGTCATATGGATGAGATTATTCCAGGTGATCATTGGAATTATAGCGCTTGCTTTTGCAGCTTTGTCTATAAGAAATTTTTGGCGTCAAAGACAAATTGATATTGGATGTGAAATCACTTCAAAAGATTCAAAAATAAAATTAATGAATAGAATAAAAGCAGCTATTCAAAAGAAAAGTTTACTATATGCTGTGATTGGTGTTGTCGCGGTCGCCTTAACAGTAAATATTATAGAACTTGCATGTTCTGCCGGATTGCCAGCTATTTATACTTCAATGCTCGCTTATCAAAATATCGGAGAATCTCAATCAATAATCTATATTCTAGTATATGTATTCTTTTTCATCTTAGATGACTTACTTATATTTGCAATTGCTGTTATAACCTTTAAAGTAACTGGTATATCAAATAAGTATGTTAAATATTCTAATTTAATTGGTGGATTAATTATGCTTTTTATCGGATTAAGTTTGATCTTTTTTCCACAATTATTGTTTTAAAACAATAAAAGATGGTTTTACCATCTTTTTTTCTTAGGATTAGATATTGTGAAATAGGTATGAGTTGTTTATAATAAGTATATACTTAATAAAGAGGTTAACATGAAACAAGAATATGTTTATTATATGATTAGAGCTCTAACTGGTTTAACATTTCATATGATGTTTACTGCTGCTGGGCTTTATAGAATTGATATTGCACAGATGGAAATTTATCAACTAATACTTATTGGAACAGCATTAGAAATAGCTATTTTTATATTTGAAGTTCCGACAGGTATAATTGCAGACTTAAAAAGTAGAAAACTATCAATAGTTATTGGTATGTTTGTTATTTCTATTGGTATCTTGATAGAACCCTTAACACCTATTTTTATTGTAATTTTTATATCTCAAGTCATTTTTGGTTTTGGCTATACTTTCATTAGTGGAGCATTAGATTCATGGATATCTGATGAAACAGAAATCGCTTCTTTAGAGAAAATAATTATTACAGGCTCACAATTTTACAAGTTAACATCGGTCATAGGAATCGTATTAGCTGCTTTAATAGGTATGATTAATATTAAATATCCCTTATATTTATCCTCTTTTATTTTCTTATTTTTAGGACTATTCAGCCTAATATTTATGAAGGAAGTGAAATTTAAGAAGGATGTTAAGATAGGAAGTTTCTATAAAAAATATTATGGGCAATTAATGAAAGGTTTTTCTCACATAAAAAACCATAAAATATTGAGAATAATGTTTGTAATTATGTTATTTTATGGGCTTTTTAGTGAAGGTATTGATAGAACTTATGAACTACATATATTAGATGGATTAAATTTTAGAACTATTTGGAATATTCCTGCTATTTGGACCTTATCAATAGTAAGTGGGTTGGTTGCTATAGCAGGATATATCATGTTATATGTTGTAAAAAAGAGAATAAATCAAGGTAATCTTATCTACATATGGTCACTCAATTTCACAGTGATGATGATCGTTGGTATTATCATATTTGCATATGCTCCAAGAGTCTATTTTGCCTTATTCGGATATATTTTCTTTTCTGTATCAAGAGAAGCAACACATCCTTTACTTAACTCAATATTATTGAAAAATACACCATCAAAAATAAAAGCCACAGTTCTTTCAAGTTTTGGGCAGCTAGATGCGATTGGACAATTATTGTCTGGTGGATTGATGGTTTTGATAAGTTTTTGGTTGAATATCAAAGGTTTATATTTAGTGACAGCATTACTGTTGGTGGTACCATTGATATCCTTTATAAAATTAATCAATCAAAAACATCATGAAAGGAGCAATTATGAAACAAGTTAAAACATGGATTATGAATCATGCAAGGCCATTAGAGCAAGCGCTCTATGACTTTTTCTTTGAAAATGGGACTAAAGAAGATGTTGTTAAAGCATTGAAAAAGTTCCAGAATCAAGATGGAGGCTTTGGAAATGCACTAGAACCTGATTATAGAAATCCAGAAAGTAATCCTATTGCTTGTCAATTCGCAGCCAATATCATTCATGCTATGAATCTGCCTAAGGATCACAAGATGATTACACTCTTACTTGAGTATTTAAAACATACACCTTATAAGAAAGAAGGCAAATTTTATTTTAGAATACCTTCAAACAATGAATATCCTCATGCTCCTTGGTGGCATTATGAAAAAGGTAATGAAATAGAAGGATATAATCCAACAGCATCTTTAATTGGTTTTATGTTCTATTATATGGATGAATCAGATCCATACTATTCTAAAGTTGAAAAAGATTTAGACCAAATAATCAGAGATTTTATGAATCAAAATATAACAGAGATGCATGAACTAAAGTGTTTTAATGAGCTATATGAATACGTATGTGAGGGTTTAGACTGTACCAACTTAAGAAGAAAATTATTGGAACAAAATATGAATGCTATTGAGAAGGATACTTCAAAATGGTTAAGTGCTTATGTAGCAAAACCTTCACAAGTTTTAGTGTCTATGCATAGTCCTGGTATTCATGAACTCATGGATTTATTTCATCAGGAATTAAAAATGACTATAGCAAATAGAAATAGTGAAGGCGTTTTTGATATTGCGTGGGAATGGGGTCAATATCAAGAAGAATTTGAAATAGCAAAAAAAGAATGGATGGGGATTATAGCTGTAAAGACATTAAGAATGCTTAAAGACTTTAAAGTTAATATTAACACCTAAGGAGAAGGACATGGATGTAGGAAAACGTATAAAATATTTAAGAAAAACTCAAGATATGAATCAAGATGATTTGGCCCGAAAATTGCATGTAGCTATATCAACCATTTCAAATTGGGAAAATGGCCGAAATCAGGTAAGTCCAGATTACTATGCTAGTCTAGCAAAGATCTTTAATATTTCAGTTTCTGAACTCTTAGGTGAAATTCGTCCTCGGAATGATCAAATCATTAATTTAGTTTCAAAACCTTATCTTTCATATGATTATGAAAGAAACTATCTTTTATGGTTCATTTATTTTATAGTGATGATATTATCTCTTTTATCACCTGTTGGGGGACTTACTCTACAAGGTTTTATGGTTTTTTCATGGATTTTATTGTTAATATATTTAATTGCTTCTTATTTTAGGCATTATAAGACCAACATCGTGACCAAGTATTATAAAGAGGATAAGAAACTTTTTTACGAACATCAATCTAGCGAGAAGAACATTCAGTTTATGAGAAAATATTATTTATTGATGACAGTTATGCTTTGGTTTTCAATAAATTTATCAATTATCTTTTCTTTTGTTTACTTATTAAATCAAACCCAAGATTCAGTGGTTGTATCCCTATTTTCTATTTTTTTAATTTTACTTAATCTTTTAACTATTAATCTATTTTTTATAGATTACCAAGAAAAGTACAAATCTAAACTTATAGATTACAAAGCAATTAATATTCATTTTTTCCTTTTTAGGAATAAGTTGTTATTGTTTGTTTATACAATCTTTTATATTTACTACCATATGATGATTAATGCTTTAAATTTAAACCCATATATTGATTTTGGCATGTTATTATTAGATATCATCATGATGTTTATACTTGTCGTTATCATCATGCTTTATGAATCTAATAAATTATTTTATTCTAAATATAAGTTGATTGTGAAATAATTTCACATATTGTCAAATAAGTACAGCGAATCCTTGATTCGCTTTTTTTATGCTTTTTTTATGATAATCTTGAATCAAATCATAAAGGAGGCATATGATGATAAAAAATTTTGTTAAGAAAATTAACATACTAATTGATGACTATGATTTAAATGAAACTCATATATCAACCTTAAGTGAGGATCAGTTAAAAAATTTATATGACCTATGTATAAATTCATCCAAGGACTTGGTAGAGGAAATGTATTTACTCTGGAAAAACAAACAGGTTCACGTAGATGGATATACTTCATTAATAGTCAAAAATCAAATATCAAAATTTATTAAAGGTAAAGGAAAGAATTATTCAATATATTTATGGTACTTTTTATCTGACGAACAGCCATATTATATTGAATTAAGAAAAAATAGAATAGTAAAGCTCTCGGATACTATGCTTAGTATTATCAATGATTATCCAACTAATTCTATTTTAATAAAAGATAATCTATCAGAAATGAAAGCACAAAAAATCAAAAAGCAAATAGAATATTTTTCCTTTATTTCGAATATTCATTTGATTAGGGAAGAAGAGGTATAAAAATATGTGGTGGATTTTAATTGTTCTAATAATAATTATGCTTGGATTGACTTTTATAAAATCTCCTAAAGGTAAAGGGATGATTGGTGAGTTTAGAGTCAACCGAATTATAAAAAAAGCTGCTTTAGACTTAGGTGGAATAGAACTTCATGACTTAATGTATCAAGATGAAATTTCATCATCACAAATAGACCATTTATTACTGACTCAAAAGGCATTATATGTAATAGAAACAAAAAACTATAATGGCTATATTTATGGGAATGAATCTTCCCATGACTGGACAATGACTGTTAAACATATCAATCAATATAAAAATAGAAAAGGCAAGAAATATCTAAAAGTCAATATCTCTAAACATCAATTTTATAACCCTATAAAACAAAATCAAACCCATATTAGAAAAATTATGAATTTAACTGATATTAAAATAAATATCATAAATATCGTTGTTTTTGGAAGGAAAGCAATATTAAAAGATGTCAAGCACTCAGATCAGGTTTATGTAGTTCATGAGCATGAACTTCTAAAAACAATTCAAAGAATTGAAAATAATATTTCAAACAAAAAAACTATAGAAGTACAAATAGATGTTTTGGACCAACTAATATATCATAATATTAAAGATAGAAAATCAAGAAGAGGCCATGTTCAAAGGATCAAAGCAAAATATAAAAAGAATTGAACATTTATAATATGTTCAATTCTCTTCTTCAAAGTCTATGCCAACCTCGTTAAAAGCTGATTTAGCTATTGTATAATCTACTTTTTTAAATTCACATCCCTTTTTTAAAGTCATAAATCTACCTGCTGTTTGTAACATGCCAGGTTTTACAATATCTTCAAAACCCAAGTTCTTCATTATATCTTTTGTTTGAGGACATTCTTTTGATAATTGATAGATGCTTATAGAATCCTTTAAAACTTTCATATGACCTCCTATTTATATTATAATTCAGAAATAATTCTTAATCAAATATTTGGTTTAGATGGTTGAAAACCTCTTCCTTTGGTCTTAATACATTCATTATTGAAATTATTAATTATTTAATATATAATGTATTTACTGAGGTTATATGTTTATTTATGTTATAAAAAGGATTTTATCTATAGTTGTAGCAATGCTTATAGTGATGACTGCTTTATATGTTTTATTAGCAGCTGCTATGTATGAGTTTTGGACAACACAGCCATTTGATCAAAATATTAATATTGCTTGGGATAGCTATAAGGAATATTTTTACAACATTATTCACTATTTTGATTTTGGTAAGTCTAATATTACACATCAAGATGTGTGGCCTTTGGTGTGGCCAAAATTCAAATTATCTATGATGTATAATGGCATAGCTCTTATTTTGTTTGTACCCATAGGTATTTACTTAGGGATAAAAGCTGCTTTACATAAAAACAAAACAATTGATGTTATCGTATCATCCTTTGCAATGATTTTTAATTCCATCCCTGCCTTTTTATTGATTTTCTTTTTAGTTGTGTTTGTGGGTTATGGATTAAATATATTTCCGCCGATTGCTCCAGCCTATTCAGCTCCTTTGGGAAAACAACTATTAGGTTTGGTTATTCCTGTTTTTGCACTTGTGGTTGGACCCATTGGTAAGATTGCACAGCTAACTAGAGGAGAAATTGTTGAGATGATGAGTTCAGACCATTTCTTACTTGCGAAAACAAAAGGTTTAACCACCAAACAAGCTATTTATAGACATGGATTTAGAGAGGCAATGACTTCAGTAATACCAGAAATCATTCCTACATTTATGCTTATGATCGGGTTTTCTTTTGTCGTTGAGACAACTTACAATATATTTGGTGTATCAAAATTATTATTAGACTCATTAATTGTTCCTGGAGAATATTATTCTGAACTACATATTGATGTGAATGTTGTTGTTGTTATCGGAGTCTTATTATATGGAACCATTTTAATAGCCTCACTTATTTCTGATATTGTCTTGACACTCGTTGATCCAAGAATTCATATGATTAAGAAGAAGGATAAATCATCAATTGAATAATAATAAAGAACTCAATTTTTGAGTTCTTTTTCTACTTTAGCTTTATATTTTTTTGCTAATCCACCTTGAGAGGTTTCTCGATAAGTATCTAATAAATCATTACCAGTTTCCTTCATGGTTTCAACAATAGTATCGAAAGAAATTAATGAGGTGCTGGTAAGCAATTCAGCTAAATTTCCTGCATTGATTGCTCTATGAGCAGCAACTGCATTTCTTTCTATACAAGGGATTTGAACATAACCATCAATTGGGTCACATGTTAAACCTAAGTGGTGTTCTAAAGCAATCTCTGCTGCATATTCAATGACTGATATTTGACCACTTTCTAACTGGCTATAAGCCGCCGCCGCCATTGAACATGCTGTACCCACTTCAGCTTGACATCCTGCTTCTGCACCGCTAATAGAACCATTATGTTTAACGATGTTTCCGATAATACCTGCAGTCGCTATGGCGTTGATAATCATTTGATCATTGTATTTGTAGACATCTTTTAAATAATACAAAACGCTAGGTAAAACACCGCTTGCGCCACAAGTAGGTGCTGTAACAACAAGTCCCCCACTGGCATTAACTTCACTAACTGCATAGGCATAAGCACTGACCAATCTTAGCTCGATGGACACTTTATTTTTTTGAGAATAAAGTAATGCTTTCGCTTTTCTTTTTACTTTTAATTTCCCAGGTAAAAATCCTTCGGTATGTAAACCAATATTAATAGCTTCTTGCATGACACGCCATACTTCCTTTAAGTAATCTTTTATGGATTCACCTTCAAAGTGATAAACGTAATCATATAATGATAGATTTTCTTTTAAACAATAATTTTTTATTTCTTCAAAAGACTTATGAGGATAGATATCATTTTCTTCAATCCAATCATCTCCTCGTCTTCTTATAGCGCCACCACCAATAGAATAATAGCGCTCATGGCCTATTATTTCTTGGTTCCTATAAACGATGATATCCATAGTGTTAGGGTGTTCTATATGAAGGTCATTTGAAAATTCTATATCAACATTTTTTAAAACTTCTTTAATGATAGAATCAGTTAAGTGCCCCTTGCCTGTAAAACTTAATGATCCATATAATATTACTTTATAATAATCTCCATCGTAATGTTTTAAAACATCTAAACATATTCTTTCAGGACCAATAGTATGTGAACTAGAAGGTCCATGACCAATATTATATAAAGATTTAATAGATTTCATTTTTTATCTTTTCCTTTTCATTCAATATGATATGATTATATCATAAAGTATAAACATTTATAAGATAGTAAGTAGAGGAATACTATGAACCATGAAATATTTAATCAAAATTTAATTGAATTTTGGGATAATCAATTTAGTAAATTGGTTGCCAGCAAAATTAATAAAGAAGACGTCTATGATCAATCTTCTTTATCAAAAAAAATATCTTGGCTCGCTAATAAGTGTTCGAATATATTAGATATTGGAACAGGTTCAGGATACGCCTTGTTTAGTGCAGCTTTATTAGGTGATAAAATGACTTATGGTTTAGGTATAGATACATCTAAACATGCAATTTCATACTGTCAAGAAACTGCAAAAATATCTCATATTGAGAAAATAGAATTTAAGTTAGGTGATCACAATACCTTAAACTCATTAGCAGATGAATCCTTTGAAGGAATCATTTGTTCAAACGTTTTGGATGTTGTACCCTATGAAACATCCAAGGAAATGATAAATCAAATTGCTAGACTCTTAAGTAAAGAAGGCTACTTGCTTCTTAAGTTAAATTTTTATCTTACTGATGAATTAATTAAGAAAATAAAGATGGAGAAAATTGATGAAAATTCTTACTCAATCAACGGAATACTAAGGGGTGTTAACCTAACAACCCAAGAATGGGTTGATAGATTTCCCCTGTTTGACTTAATTGAGATAGATGAATATCAAAGACTAGAAAAGGGACCAAAAGATAGATTGCTATTACTTAAAAAGCAATAATTCGTTAAAGATTATACTAAAGAACTTTTAAACATAAGTCAAATACTTAACATAACAAACGTTATTTTTTGTTATGTTTTTTTATTTGTTTAAAGCGCTAATTTTAGAGCTTAATTTATTTTATTAAAAAAAGTCATTTTTTATTAAAAATAAGTATTTACAAACATCATTTACATTTGTTATAATGACGGCGGTTAAGTAAATGGAGGGACATATGATTAGAAAAATTTTAGATATGAGTACATTAGATAAATCATTATTAAATGAGTTAGATGATTATATCTTATCTTTAGAAGGAAAGAAAGAAGAACATCTAATTCACGTTTTGCATAAGGCCCAATCTTTGTTTGGATATCTTCCGCAAAACTTACAACTCTATATAGCAAGGAAATTAGATTTACCAGCTGCTAGAGTAAATGGAGTTGTTACTTTTTATTCTTTTTTTAATGAAAAACCGGTTGGGAAATATACTATTTCAGTATGTATGGGTACAGCATGTTTTGTTAAAGGCGCAGACAAGGTATTAGATCGTGTAATGGAAGTTACAGGCACTAAAAAAGGTGAAATGAGCAAAGACGGATTATTTACAATTAAAGATGTAAGATGTATTGGTGCTTGCGGATTAGCACCTGTATTAACTATTAATGATAAGGTTTATGGAAAAGTAAAACCTAAAGATGTTGATGACATTATTAGACACTACAGGAGTATTCAAAATGATCGTAAATAATATTAATGACTTAAAGGCTTGGAAAAAACAATGTCCTAAAAAAGCAGATTATAAAATTAATGTCCTTGTTTGTAATGGAACATCTTGTATGTCTAGTGACAGTGAGATGATTGCAAAAATGATTGAAAAAGAACTTGAAAAAAGATCTATTGAAGCAGAGATAAGAATTATTAAAACAGGATGTTTTGGATTTTGTGGTCAAGGACCAATTATTAAAATTGAACCAGATGATATCACTTATGTTCAAGTAAAAGTTGAAGATGTAAATGATATTGTTGACTCTCATTTAGTCCATAGAACCCTTGTGGAAAGATTATTATACAAAGAACCAAATGAAAAAGATCAAATAAAAGATGGTTCTGGTATGAAGTTTTATAAAAAACAAATGCGTATAGCATTAAGAAATTGTGGGGAAATTGATCCTGAAAATATAGAAGATTATATTGTCAATGATGGCTATTTAGCCTTAGCCAAAGTTTTAGAGGAATACAGTCCTGAAGATGTTATTTCTATCATTAAAAAATCATCTTTAAGAGGTCGTGGTGGCGGCGGTTTTCCTACTGGACTTAAATGGGAATTGACTAGAAAAGTAAAATCTGATCAAAAATATATTGTTTGTAATGCAGATGAAGGAGATCCAGGTGCCTTTATGGATCGTTCAATCTTAGAAGGTGATCCTCATTCTATTTTAGAAGCTATGATGATTGCAGGTTATGCTATTGGCGCTAATCATGGTTTAATCTATATTAGAGCTGAATATGGGGTAGCTACAGAGAGATTGAGAAAAGCAATTGCAGCTGCTAAAAAAGCTGGATTAATAGGCGAAAATATTTTTGGCACAGAATTTTCTTTTGATATTGAAATTAAGCTAGGTGCAGGGGCTTTTGTTTGTGGCGAAGAAACAGCTTTAATTCATTCAATGGAGGGTTTGCGTGGTGAACCTACAAAAAAACCACCATTTCCTTCTGAAGCGGGGTATAGAAACAAGCCTACATCTGTAAATAATGTTGAAACATTTGCCAATATTCCAGCCATCATAATTAATGGACCGGAATGGTTCTCTAGTATTGGAACTAAAAGTTCAAAGGGGACCAAGGTTTTTGCTTTAGCTGGTCAAATAAGAAATAATGGACTTGTGGAAGTGCCAATGGGAACAACCTTTAATGAAATAGTCTATGAAATTGGCGGTGGACATCCAGAGGGAAAAGAAATTAAAGCCATTCAAATTGGTGGCCCTAGTGGTGGAGTTATCACAAAAGAGTTCTTTGATATGGAAATTGATTATGATTCACTACAAAGTAAAGGCGCAATGATGGGTAGTGGTGGAATGATCATCATGGATGAAGATACTGATATGGTCCAAGTAGCAAAATTCTACCTTGACTTTACCCAAGATGAATCTTGTGGTAAATGTACGCCATGTAGAATCGGTACAAAAAGAATGTACGAAATTCTTGAAAGATTAGTCAATATGGAAGGTAGTCCAGAAGACTTAAACAAGTTAAAAGTATTAGGTGAAAATATTAAGAGTACTTCTTTATGTGGCTTAGGCCAAACAGCACCCAATCCAGTATTATCGACCATGAAATATTTTAAGGAAGAATATGAAGCTTATGCTTATCGAACTAAGAAAAGAGCATATTCTATTGATCCTAACCTATGTGTTGGTTGTACAAAATGTGCTAGAAATTGCCCAGTATCTTGTATTAGTGGATCAGTAAGAGAAGTACATATCATTGATGAGTCTAAGTGTATTGCATGTGGCGCTTGTTATGAAGCTTGCCCAGTAAATGCCATCATCAAACCTTAGGAGGCAAAAATGAAATTAATAGATAAAATGGTGGAATTAACCATTAATAATATACCAGTGACCGTAGAAAAAGGGTCTACTATACTTGATGCTGCAGAGAAGATTGGTGTACATATTCCTACCCTATGTCATCTTAATTTGCAAGAGTTTGGCGTTGTTAATAAAACTGCAAACTGCCGTGTATGTGTGGTGGAAAATGAAGATACAGGTAGATTAGTTCCATCTTGTGCCCAAGAAGTCCATGATGGTATGAGAATACAAACAGATTCTTTAAAAGCAGTTATGGGTAGAAGAACTAATCTAGAGCTATTGTTATCTAATCACCCTAATGATTGTTTAACTTGTGTAAAGAATCTTGATTGTGAGTTACAAACATTAGCGCATGAAATGAATATTAAAGAAATTCATTATCAAGGCGAAAAAATGTCTCATCCAGTGGATGTAACATCATTTGGTATTACCAAAGACACCAATAAATGTATCATGTGTAGACGGTGTGTCACGATGTGTTCAGACATTCAAACAGTAGGGGTTTTAGGGGCATTAAAAAGAGGCTTTGATGCTGTTGTAGCAACAGCCTTTCATTTAGATTTAAATCAAACATCATGTACTTATTGTGGCCAATGTGTTTCTGTATGTCCGACAGGTGCTTTGGCTGAGACAAATGACTCTCCTAAAGTATGGCGTGCTTTAAACAATCCGGACAAACATGTGATTGTTCAAGTTGCGCCAGCTGTGAGAGCAGCTATCGGAGAAGAATTTGGTTATGAGCCTGGAACGATTTTAACAGGAAAAGTAGTTTCAGGATTAAAAAGACTTGGTTTTGATCAAATATTTGATACCAATTTTGGTGCTGACTTAACCATTATCGAAGAAGCAACTGAATTGGTAGACAGAATCCAAAATAATAAAACCTTACCTATGTTAACATCATGTTGTCCTGCTTGGGTTCAATTTATAGAACATCAATTCCCTGAATTACTAGATGTGCCTTCTTCATGTAAATCTCCACATGAGATGGTGGGTATTTTAGCAAAAACTTATTATGCTAAAGAAAAAAATCTAGACCCTAAGGATATTGTTATGGTATCCATTATGCCTTGTACAGCAAAAAAAGCAGAAGCTGCAAGAGAAGAATTAAACAAAGATGGTATTTCTGATGTTGATTATGTTCTTACAACTAGAGAACTTGCAAGAATGTTTAAGGAAGCTTCAATTGATTTTAAAAAATTACCTGAAGGAGAATTTGATCAATTATTAGGAGAATCTACAGGTGCAGCTGCAATATTTGGTACTACAGGCGGTGTCATTGAAGCAGCAACTAGAACTGCATATGAAATGATAACTGGTAAGGAACTTAAAGAAGTGACCTTTGAACAATTTAGAGGCTTAGAAGGTATTAGAGAAGCCAAGGTTCAAATTGGTGATTTAGAGTTAAATATTGGTATAGCTCATGGTTTAGGAAATGCAAGAAAAATATTAGAAGATATCCGTGATGGTAAAAGTCATTTCCATGCCATAGAAATCATGGCATGTCCTGGTGGATGTATTGGTGGTGGTGGCCAACCTTATCATCATGGCCACACAGATATTTTACTTAAAAGACAACAAGCTCTTTATGATTTAGATAAATCTATGCCAAGAAGAAAATCTCATGAAAATGAAATGGTATTAAAACTATATAAAGATTTCTTAGAGAAGCCTGGTTCTCATATAGCACATGAATTATTACACACAAGCTATAGCGCAAAAGAAAGAATATAAAAAAATCAGTCTATGAATTAATTTTCATAGACTGTTTTAATTTTTCTTAGAATACTTTCGAAAATAATAACAAGGATAATTAACAATATGGTCCAGGCAAAGACTAAGTCATATTGTATGGATATACTGCCATCAAATAGTTCTCGGCCAATACCTATTTTAGCTTGTGTAATAAACTCGGCCATAACAATCACTTTGAAACCTAAACCGATGGATTGAAATAATGAAGTTCTAATAAAAGGTAAGGATAAAGGAAGTTGAACTCTAAATAAAAGAATCCAAGTTGAATGAGTTTCTAAAGCAATATTATCTTTTAAAGCTTGATCAATATTTTGAACTCCAGACTTGCTTGCTTCATATACAAGTGGAAAAATCATTAAAAAAGTGATGATATAAAGTGAATTGTTTCTTCCGAAAAGTATCATGATGATAATGATAATAGAAGCTATAGGTAAGGACCTTAAAGCAGATACCAAAGGTTTTAAAAGTTCATCTAGGATATTAAAGTTCCCTGCCATAAGTCCTAGCAAAGTTCCTGACACAGCTGATAGGACAAAAGATATGAATAATCGAAAAAGACTCCAGAGAATAATCTTATATGTTGAAGATAAAAACAATAAATCAATAGTTGTTTTAATAACCTTTATAGGCCCTGGCAATATAAACTCATTAGCAATATGTTTAGAATAACTAAACCAAATAAGTATTAATATAGAGATTGATAAAGCTCCTAAGATTATTTTCCTCATGATAGAGGATAATAGAAATCATTATCAGGAAGTTGATTTCCAATAAGTTCAGATTTAAAATCTATAATTAAATTTAAGTATTCATTGATAATATCACGACTATGTAAATGAGATTGAAAATCAATTTGACTTAGCTTGATAGAAGACTCAATTACTATTTTTTCAAAAGGGTAGTCAAGTGACTCGCAATAGTTAGCGATTAATGAGGGGTTATCATTGGCCTTATTCGTCGCAATTTCTATATCTTCTATATACTGTAATACTTTAGATGTTTCCAATGATTTTTTGACGAAAACACCAGCTTGTGGAAATAAGTCAAGCTTAGTTTGTTCAGTCCATATCGCAGCTAAATCCAAGACATATAAATCATCTATCATTGTTTTTGCTTGTGAACTTATGGGTTCTGATACAATGGCTATGGACTCTTCATCTTGCAAAAAGAATGTATAAGCTTCTTGTACAGAACTTGCTTGATAAGAAATAATAGGTTCATCTTGAAAATTGTATTGAGAAATCAAGAAATCAATAATCATTTCAGGTGTTGAACCTTGACCATAAGCTATAATATTTTTACCAGATAAAGTTAATAAATCATTAATTTCAAAACGAGAAATCACTTGTAAATTGGACCAAGTTAATACGCCTACCAATTGATAATCAATCCCTTTTTGATATAAGTTAGCACCTAAATTAACTGGAGCAATAATAATATCATGTGATTGACTGGTAAAGGCAGCAACCAGCGATTGCGGACCACTTACCCTATCGATGATATAAGAGGATGATTCTTCATGTTCAATATAAGCTTGCGCAATGCTTGGTGTACCATTAGGGACTAAAACTGTCATTGACTCCTTTGGTGTATCACTGTTTGTACATGATAATAACCCTAGCAAAATTAATGTTAAAAAGATGGTGAATTTCTTCATGTTTTTCAACTCCTTTAGTCAAATCTATGATATACTAATAACGATTTTAAATATGTAACATATGTTACAGTGGGAAAGGTTTTTATTTATGATATCTCAATTTATAAAGTATTTTTCTATTATGTGTCACTATCAAAAAGGGATATGTGTTTATCAAGAACAAGATTTGTGTGATCGAATAGGTTTGATTCATTCAGGTCAAGTGGATTTAATTCATTACACCATTAATGGTGATGAAAGAGTTTTGGCCACATTACATGAATTTGATCTTTTTGGTGATTTTTTGATTAACAGTCCTAACCCATTTTATCCTGGTGACCTTGTGACCAAAGAAGAGACAGTTATCTCTTATCTAGATAAAGAAAAATTAAATCAAATTTTAAGTAAAGATATTAAATTTCAAAAGTTCTTTATCAGTCAGTTAAGTATCAAGGCTCTTAAACTTAATCAACATAATAAAATTCTTATGCAATCTACATTGAGAGAAAAGATATTGATGTGGCTACTTTATGAGAGAATTAATCAAAAGACCAATCAAATAAAAATTCCCAAAAAAGAAACATTGGCAAACTATTTTAATGTTGCAAGACCATCTCTTTCAAGAGAACTTATTCAAATGAAAAATGCAAAATTAATAGATTACGATAGGCATTATATTTATCTTAAAGAGGTAATTTAATCTTTTATATTTATAGACTTGGTGATATAATAATCAAGGTGAGGTGAGGGTATGTTAGAAAAAGATATTGAAAGAATTTTAGTTGACCAAGATGAAATTATTGAGATTTCAAAAAGATTAGGTAAGCAAATTACTGAAGACTATCAAAATAAAAAACCATTAATTATAGGTCTTCTTAATGGGTGTTTACCATTCTTAGCTGAACTTATAAAACATATTGACTTGTATTGTGAGTATGAACTTATGAGTGTTCAATCATATCATGGTGGAACAAAATCAGTTGGTAATGTGAAAATTACCAAAGATTTAGATATATCAGTTGAAAATAGACACGTGATTATTGCTGAAGACATTGTAGATACCGGAAGAACAATCAATGTAGTTAAAGACTTATTACTTTACAGAGGAGCTGCTTCAGTTGAAGTGGTAACGCTTTTAGATAAACCTGCGGGTAGGGTTGAACCTTTTATACCTAAGTACATTGGTGTAACTATACCCAAACTTTTTGTTGTTGGCTTTGGCTTAGATTATGAAGGATTCTATAGAAACACACCTTATGTTGGAATTTTAAAAGAATCTGTTTATAATAAAGATTGATTTTGATATTTATATTTGTTATAATTTTAAAGAGCTCACTATAAAGGGTTCTCCATTTGGAGGACCCTTTTTATTATTTTTGGAGGAATTATGAAAGAAAGTAAATATATTTTTATAACTGGTGGAGTTGTATCTTCTTTAGGAAAAGGTATTGTCGCCGCTTCATTAGGAAGATTATTAAAGAATAAAGGTTTTAAAGTCATTATGGTTAAGTTTGATCCTTACATTAATGTGGATCCAGGCACTATGTCTCCCTATCAACACGGAGAAGTTTTTGTGACCAATGATGGGGGAGAAACTGATTTAGACTTAGGACACTACGAACGTTTTATTGATGAGTTTTTAACAAAGGAATCTTCAATTACGACAGGTAAAATTTATCAATCAGTCATTGATAAAGAAAGAAGAGGCGACTATGATGGGGCCACTGTTCAAGTCATACCTCATATCACCAACGAAATCAAAGAAAGATTAAAAAATCTTGCTTTAACCAGTGAGTGTGATGTATTAATCACTGAAATTGGTGGGACTGTAGGGGATATTGAATCTTTACCTTATTTGGAAGCGATAAGGCAAATGAGAAGAGATTTAGGACTTCACAATACCTTATATATTCACAATACCCTAGTACCTTATTTAGAAACTTCTGGTGAGTTAAAAACCAAACCGACACAACATTCTGTTAAAGAACTAAGGTCTTTAGGAATTAGCCCTGATATAATTGTATTAAGAACAAGAAAACATATTAATCAAGAAATCAAAGAAAAAATAGCCTTGTTTTGTGATGTGGACACTCAAGCTGTCATTGAGTGTCAAGATGTAGATATTCTTTATCAAGTCATTTTAAATTTAAAAGAAGAAAAGTTGGATGATTTAGCTGTTAAACATCTATTATTGGAAGATAAAAAATCAAACATAGATTTCTTTGAAAATTTAGTTGGGCGTATAAAAAGAATTAAAGATTCGGTTAAAATAGCATTGGTAGGTAAATATATTTCTCTAAAAGATGCATATCTATCTGTAGTCGAGGCATTGAATCATGCGGGTTATGATCATGATGTTATGGTTGATATCCAGTGGGTAGATGCCTCATTGTTAAACAAAGATAATATTCATCAACAATTAAAAGATTGTGATGGGATTTTAGTTCCTGGAGGCTTTGGAGAAAGAGGTATACATGGTAAGCTATTAGCAATAGAATACGCTAGAACTAAGCAAATTCCATTTTTAGGATTGTGTTTAGGTATGCAATTATCTGTGATAGAATTCTCTAGAAATGTAGTTGGCTTGAATGAAGCACATTCAACCGAGTTTAATTCAAAAACCCCATATAAAGTCATAGATTATATGCCTGATCAATATGAGGGAATTAATATTGGCGGGACCTTAAGATTAGGTATTTATCGATGTGAAATCCAAAAAGATACTTTAGCACATCAAATCTATGGCCAAGATGTGATAGAAGAAAGACATCGTCATCGTTATGAGTTTAATAACCAATATTTTAATAAACTAAAAGATCATGGAATGGTTTTTTCGGGTATTAACCCTGAAACTAATCTAGTAGAAATTATCGAATTAAAGAATCATCCATTCTTCATAGCGGTTCAATTCCATCCTGAATTTTTATCAAGACCAGATAGACCTCATCCGTTATTTAAATCTTTTATAAGTAAACTTAAATAAAGCAACAATTTTTTGTTGCTTTTGTTTTACATTCAAGAAGAAATGTGTATAATAGTATATAGACATTTGGAACTATAGCTCAGTGGGAGAGCACCTGCTTGACGTGCAGGGGGTCGGGGGTTCAAGTCCCTCTAGTTCCACCATTTTGGCTAAATATAGGAATGATACTTTTTGGTATTATTCCTATTTTTTTATAAGGATAGTATATATATATAATTATTTATGATATACTATATTTGAAATCAACAAAGTAATTACTTATTTTTTAATAAACTTAAAATTTTGGATTATGATATTTAAAATTTAATTGTAATGGGTGATTCGTAATGAAAACGTTATTTGTTATAGTTTTATTATTTTTTACTGCTGTATCTTTAGTGGGGTGTGGTGGTGAAGGGAGCTTAACCACCACACCTACTGGTGATTTGACGACGACTGAAATCCCAACAACAACGACACAAGACCCAACAACATCATTGATGGATGAAATTTATTTGCTATATTCTGGTTCATATTCTAACTTTCATGATTTTAATGAGCCAATCACATGGATTACGTCATACAATGAATACTTAAATTCAGATTATTCATTTGAATTAAATGAAAGATTCTTTGATGATTATAGTCTCTATACTTACGCATTTTTTTATAGTAACTTGGGAAAAGATATATTTTTATATGATACCTATCTTATAGTAGATAACAATCTTTTTATCACATGTAGACCTGCTGACGAAGGACAAGTTTCTCCAGCTTTTGGAGATTATGCGATTGTATTTGCTATTCCCAAAATAATGTTGGGTGAAGATATTGAAGTTTTTTTATCACTTAGTGGTGGTACTGATATGATATTTGATAACTCTACTACAATAAGAAGTATGGCTAGATTGAAACTACTTTATTTTGAGATAACAGAAGACCATGAATTTGGTATTAATTTTGATAGAGAAGGTGTGTGGCCAATTACAGCAATTACGGGTAGATTATTTAACATATCAGATAATCAAGAAATATCCATGACTATGTTCTCTGGCCTTTATGGTTATCATGCAATATTAGAACCAGGTCAATATGTATTTATCTTGGATATTGGAAATAATGATGAAGAGGATGATTTATTTTATATATTTGATTATCATGCGAAACTGCATAAATTAAACAGTACTGAGTTTTGGAGTAACACCATCACCGAAGAGTTTTTACTTGATACAGAGTTCACAAGTATAGACGCAGCGGAGGAATTTTTGATTGAGTATAAGACGAATGATATGACATATTATTCAGTTGACGCATTCAGTGATTTATCAAATACCCTTGATCAGCTGACAACACTAATCGTTGATAGAAGTGGTTTACCCGAAAGCGATAAGTGTGAGAAGGATCATTGTCAATATATTATTATACCTTTATTTAGTACCTGGATCTTTGATGATTATAATTTGGATTCATCATACGCAGATGGAACAATAACATTTTCTATATCTATCGTGCCATCAGTCTTACCTGCGACCATGGTTAAAGTATTAGTTTTAAGAGTTGATTCGGACTATTCGTATGAGATCGTTATTAATCCGGAAGACTAATTGAATGAAAATAGTATAACTAGACATTAAACAAATACTAAGAAAAAATAAGGTCCATCTATTTGATGGTCCTATTTTTTATGATAATTAGGCAAGGAAAACATCATTTGATTTACAAGGGTCAAACAAGGGTCAAAATAAGGGTCAAACTATATTTTTTATTACACAAACGTCTATATTTAGACCTTTTTAAAGGGTAGAACACTTGCTTGATGTGCAAGGGGTCGGGGGTTCAAGTCCCTCTAGTTCCACCATTTCATCAAATTATAGGAGTAATAGTTTTTAAGCTATTGCTTCTTTTTTTGTATAATTTTATAAGGCATATAATATATACTCTGTTTTTATGTTATTATGTTTGTGATAACATACAATAGAAAAATGAGGTATTCGGAAAGAGAAAATTAATAATATTCTCAGCTATTTTCGGAATATCTCTTCTTACTTTATTTGGGATATATTTTTATTAAAAATGGGAGTTTGGGTTTATGTTGACCTAGTAAAGGATGTTTCAAGTAATTATTTAGAAGAAGTTTATGCTTATGATTAAAATCTTGCATACAGTCTATCTAAATTGGTGTTAATATAGTATAGAAGACAAGTAAATTAAGCATTTAATTTTTACGACAGAATTGAGAAGGAGTAAATATAGTAATGACAAAAAGTGAAAAAGATTTGGTGTTAAAGGAGTTTAATTATTTAAATACCAAATACCATTTTGAACAAACCACTATATTGAATGATTTTATCAGATTTGGAAGGAATGATGATAAATTAAATATTGAGTTTTGGTATGAAAACTATACATATCAAATGTATATAATATTAATCTATATTAGTGATAGTGGTTTTCAACATAAAATATATTTTAAATCTTATTTAGATTTGAAGGGTGACAAAAAGGAAGTAGAATTTACTTCAACAAAAACCAATTTCCCTAATCTTGTAAAGAGGCTAGCGAATATTTTAAGATTATCAATAGAAGAAATCTTATCAAAGAATGATGATGATTGGGATTCATTAATTAAAGTTCACAAAAATGATCTAAAACTTAAAAGGGAAGAAATTGATAAGAAGAGAATTGTAAATCAATCAAATCAACTATGGAATGAAAAGAAGTACAAAGAGTATTGTAGCCTACTTGAGGATACCCCCTATGAATTAAGTTCTTTACAGATATCAAGAATTAAGTATGCAAAAAGAAAATATAGGAATAATCAATAACGTAAATGGATATATTTTGGATATAATGTGTATTTATATAAAGAAAGCAGAAACGCAAAGAAAGTTTTTCTATAATTGTTAATAAGAAAGATTTTTATCCACTCAAGATTTTATACTTTAAAAAATGATTATTGTTTTTATTATAATAAATTAAAAACTTATTATATTTACACTTTTTTTTAATGCAAATATAAAAACTTGCATTAATTACGCTTAATTTGTATAATATATGTAGAGGTGAAATATGATTAATAGACCATTGTATTTGAACAAACTTGTAAAAACAATAGATAATGACCTGGTTAAAATATTAGTTGGTGTACGTAGAAGTGGTAAATCAACTCTTTTAAAGATGATTAAACAATATTTACTAAATCATAATGTTCTTGAAGAACAAATCATCGATATTAATTTTGAATTAATTGAAAATGATTATTTGAAATCCAAAGATGCGTTTATTGCTTATGTAAAAGAAAATTTAGTTTTAAATAAAAAATCATATCTATTTGTTGATGAAATACAAGAATTAGATAATTGGGCAAGGATTATCAATTCATTAAAAGTATCTGAGAACATTGATATCTATTTAACTGGATCAAATGCAAGATTATTCATTGGAGATCATTTAACATATTTAGCTGGCAGATACATTTCGTTTAATGTGTATCCCTTATCTTATGAAGAATATTTAAAGTTTAAAAATATTGTTGAAGTAAATTTCAGTTTTTATAATGAGTTTTTAGATTCCAGTTTTCCGGCCTTGGTTTTAGAAACACATGATGACATAAAAACCATGATGAAACAAGATATGTTTGATACTATTTTTAGAAGAGATATGATTATGAGAGGAAATATATCGAATGAATCTATGTTTTTTAGAGTTGCAAGATATATCTTAGAACATATTGGTTCTTCAATATCAATCAATAAAATAACAAATACATTAAACTCTTTAGGACTGAAAATATCTTACGGAACAATCGATAGTTATATAGATTTAATGACGAAATCATATTTTATCTATCAATGTCAAAGGTATGATATTAAGGGAAAAGAGATTTTAAAAACAAATGGAAAATATTATGTCGTAGATTTTGGCATAAGAGACCAACTTATTCCGAATAAAACCACAAATACCGGTAAGGTTCTAGAGAATTTCATATATTTAGAGCTAGTAAAACATGGTTACAATGTTTATGTTGGGAAAATAGGAAGAGACTTAGAAATAGATTTCGTCGCAACTAAAGATGATAAAAAGTTATATATACAAGTTTCACAATCTGTCATAGATCCTAAGACTAGAGAAAGAGAAATCAAACCTTTTTCATTGTTAAAAGACATGAGTAAACGTTACTTGGTTTCATTTGATTCAGTTATGATTGAATCAGATTATTTCGAACATTTAAACGTGATGGATTTTATTAATAAATTATAAAAAGATCATAAGTCAAAAGAAAGGACAAACAAACTATGGTCCTATCTCTTTATGATAAATAGTCAAGGAAAAATCATGAAATTTATAAAGGGCAAAACAGGGATCAAATCATATTTAGAATAAATGAATGTCTTTATTTAGGCATTTTTCACAAATAGAGCACCTGCTTGACGTGCAGGGGTTCGTGGTTCAAGTCCCTCAAGTTCCACCATTTTTATGAAGTAACTTCCTATACTAGAAACATGGTATATTAGCCATGTATTCTAATATTGGAAGTTTTTTTGACTCATACTTATTTGCAATACCTTATAGATTTAATTAAATGGATAAATGTGATAAAATGTTTAGATGTAAGATAATAACTGTTACATAATTGACTATTACCCAAAAGAAAGGTTTATCATGAAAAAAATTTTATTATTAGTTAATGTAGTTTTAGTTTTACTAATATTAGCTTGTCAAGAACAAACTATGACTACTTCATATATTACTGAAATAACTTCAATAGAGAACATTACTGAAGAAGATTCTAATGAGCCAACATATGCTTCTACTGAGTATAATATTGAATCATTATACAAAGTTTTTCCTATGGAACAAATGTCTTCGGACTTAGATTATGAACTTACTGGATTATTAGATGGAAAAAATTTGATTACAATTATGCTTGAGTCTGGAGTATCTGAAGCTATTAACCCAGTTTTAACTCCAACCTTATATCAATTGACTCAAGAAGGAATTTATTTTTCTAATCATTATACTGAAAATAAAACATATATGTCGGAAATGATAGGTATTTTGGGAAATTATCCTTCTTATAATTTTTCTACTAATTCTTATGAGTATGATTTGCCATTCTCTTTACCCAATATATTTAATGCAAGAGGATATAAAACAGTATATTTTCATGAAAATATTGGTTCGTTTTTTTGGAGAGATGACCGAATACCGATGTTTGGTTTTCAAGAATCGTATTTTCATTTCGATTTCTTTCCAACAGAACCTATATATGGTTGGGGAGGAGATTACACTTTAGATTCCAGAACGATGGACGCAATGATGCCTTATATGTTTAATGAAGAAGAAAATCAACCATTTTATTATTTTTGGACTACATTGGTAACTCATGGACCTTATAATCGAAACTATCCTAGTGATAGAGGAATGAATAATTTGAAAAAATTTATACAACTTGGATATTTTGATTTAATTGACCAAGCAAAAGAAAACGGACAATGGATTAATCCTCTAGATTCAATTGGAGAAGAAGCAGCAGGACAATTTAGATTTTATCAAGCAGCAATGATGGATTTTGATATTGCCTTGAACAAATTAATAACTCAACTAACTGAGAAAGAACTAATAGATGACACGTTAATATTGATTTATGGTGATCATGCTTTTTATCACGATGGAATCAATGAGTTAATGTTAGAAGCAACCAATCCCAATGCACATGAGAAAGAAATGTATCAAACTTTCTTTGTCTTATATAATCCTGAATTATCTGAAATTTATATGAATTATCATGATTCACATCAAAATGATAAATTTATAAATCCCTACGATATAGCGCCAACCCTTTATCAACTTTTTAATATTGCTTATTATGAAGAGTTTATTCATGGGCATAGTGTATTTTCTAGTGAAGAATCAATTTTCTATTCACATAAATTGGATGCCTACTTTAATGATGATTTTTATACAGTTTCATTAGACAAGGTTGATTATTCAAATATTGATATTGATCCTGAATTAAGCATAGAATTCTTAGAACAAGTCAATATATTTTACGAAAAACAAGCATTTTTTGATGCTTGGATATATAGTCATAAAACGAAGCGAGACTAAGATGAGATTGTTATTTGAAATAGATCTAAAAGATTATAAAAAAAATGGCTCCATATTTTCTAGACCGTCTTCAAGAGCTATATACATTAAAGATGGTTTAATAGGATTGATTTATAGTCAAAAATATCAATATTATAAGTTCCCTGGTGGAGGTATAGAGGCTAATGAATCTAATATTCAAGCTTTAATTAGGGAAGTTAAAGAAGAAACTGGATTAGCTATAAAAGAAGAATCTATAAAAGAATATGGTTATGTTCATAGAGTTCAAAAGGGTATAGATGAAGATATTTTTATCCAAGATAATTTTTATTATTTTGTTGATTGTGAGGACAAAGGACACCGCCAAACTCTTGATTTGCATGAAATTGAAGAGGACTTCATTTTTGTTTTTGTTAAACCTATGGATGCGATTAGAAAGAATAAAGAAAATCTCCATAATTATAAAAACCCTACATTAATCACTCGAGAAGTTAAAGTTCTTGAGTTGCTAATAAAAGAAAAATACTTGAAATAGTTAGGATGAATCAATGAAAAAGTATTTACTACAACTTAAAAACAATTTAAAATTTAAGAATACATATGCATGGATTTTGTTGTCAGTAACCTTACTCTATGCATATATTTTAGTATTGTTTGAATTTAGAGATTGGATGATTTTCCTATATGCCTTATTATCGATACCTTTAATTATTGGTCTTAGGCACGTGTATCAATCTATGGATAGAATTTCTGAGAAGTTTTCTCTAAAAGATTATGATATAATATTTGCATTTTTTGGTGTCATCGTAACTTATCTTTTAGCTCATCAACTTAATATCTCAGCTGTGATTGCTTCAAGTTTTATAGGTGTTTTAGGATATTACTTATTTCCTAAAAACTCTGTAGCTATCTATTGTGGTTCATTTGCTGGTATGGTTTCTTCCTATTTATTCAACTACTATGAAGTTGGTTTCATTTCTATTGTTTGTGGAGTTTTATTTGTTTTTTTAAAACCGGTCTATAATGGTTATGGAGGAAAGCTTGGGTCTACAGCTTTTATAGCCACAATGTTTGTGGCTATAGTTTTAGAAAAAGATTTTTTACTTGTTGTTAATGATCTGAATTTATTAAGACTTTTTATTGTATCCATATTAGGTGTTTTTATCCCATTTTTTATGACACATTATTTTAAACTATCTCCTGTATTTACTTCGGCAATAGCTTCCTTAGTGTATGCTTTGATTGTTATTTACCTAGTACAAGATTATTTAACATGTAGTCTTGTTTTTTTCTCAGCTTCATTTATTGGCATGTCAGCTAAAGACAAACTTCCGAATCTTTTTTATCTTTTGCTTGCTGCCTTAGTTCACGCCTTTTTATTTCATGTTTATTTTGAACACTATAATGGTTTAGGGGGTAAATTAGGTTTGATGGCTTTAACGACCATGATGATTGTGACTGGATTTAAAGTCATGGTTGAAAAAATTAAATTAATTAGTAAGAAGGCATCTTAACTGCCTTCTTTTTTTAAGCAAATGATTTGATTATATATACCCCATAGGGTATAATAACAATGCAAATATCTTGAAAGGGGTTATGGCAATGAAATGTGATGATACATTAAAAAACAGATTAAAAAGAGCACACGGCCAAATGAAGGGTGTCATCCAGATGATGGAAAATGATACAACTTGTATGGATTTATTGACACAATTAAAAGCCATACGTTCTAGTATAGATAAAACCATAGGTATATTGACAACTCAAAATCTTATTCAAACCATTGAACATAAATTTAATGTGAAAATAGATGATATTAATGAGGCTGTCGATTTAGTTGTCAAAGGAAAGTAGGGTGATTTTATGTTTAATTTTTCTTTAGATAAAAAAACTGAAGCTTCAGACTTTGATCAAATATTAAAATGGGATTTTCTCATTGTTGGTGGCGGACCTGCTGGTTTAAATGCAGCATTATATGCAAAACGTAAAGGTTTAGTGGTTGGTGTTATTGCAGATGAAATAGGCGGTCAATTACATAATACATCTACAGTGGATAATTACCTAGGTTTCAATATGATTGAGGGAGAAGCTTTGTCAAACACATTTTTAGATCACGTTCAATCTTTAAATGTTCCTATTCTTAAAGGTGTAAAAGTTCAACATATAAAAAAAGTAGACCATGATTTTAAAATTAATGTTTCTAATGGTAAATCTTATATATCAAAAACAGTGCTTTTATCAACAGGGGGAATGCCTAGAAAATTAGGTATCCCAGGTGAAGAAGAATTCGCAAATAAAGGTGTGACTTATTGTGCAACATGTGATGCGCCTTTCTTTAAAGACAAGCATGTAATTGTCGCTGGAGGAGGAAACTCTGCGGTTGAAGGAGTTTTAGATTTGGTGCCTTGGGCTAAGAAGATTACTTTAGTTCATCGAAGCGAGTTTAGAGCTGATCAAATATTGTTAGATAAATTTAAAGATATCGATAAATTGACCATCAACCTACAAACTCAAATACTTGAAGTTATAGGGAAAAATCAAATGACCCATATTAAAGTCTTTGATAAGATAAAAAAAGAAGAAAGATTAATTGAAGCAGATGGTTTATTGGTTGAAATAGGGACAATACCTAACTCTTATTTAATTAAAGACATGGTAAAAACCAATGATCGTGATGAAATCATCGTTGATCATAATCAAATGACATCCCTAGACGGTTTATACGCTGCGGGTGATGTGACCGAACAACCATTTAAGCAAATTGTTATTTCAGTCGCTGAAGGTGCAAAAGCAGCTTTAGCAGTGAATCAGTATTTAAATCAAAATTATAAAGGAGAGTAATAAAAATGGAAAAACTATTAAACAAAGATGTAAGCAAGCAAATTAAACAAGCATTGGAACCAATGCAAAACAATATTAAAATGGTATTGTTCACCAAAGAGGGTGGATGTAATACATGCCAAGAAACAGAACAATTATTAAGTGAGATTAAAGACTTAAATGACAAAATTTCTGTAGAAGTTAAAGACATTGATAAAGATGCTGACTTAGCTAAATTCTATGACGTCGAATATGTACCAACATTTGTGATGTTAGATGATAAAGATGAATACAAAGGAGTTAAATTTCAAGGCATTCCTGCTGGACATGAAATCAATTCTTTCTTATCAGCCATCGTCTTTATGTCAGGCCTAGATTTAGGTTTAGACTCTAAAATCATCGAAAGAATATCAAAAATTGATAAAGCAGTAGACATTAAAGTATTTGTTACCTTATCTTGTCCTCATTGTCCAGGTGCAGTTTCAACTGCTCACACACTTGCAATGTTAAATAATAATATCAAAGGATCAATGATTGAAGCGCAAACTTTTCCTGAATTATCAACAAAATATAATGTTTCAGGTGTTCCTAAAATTGTCATTAATGATAAATATGAGTTGTTAGGTAACCAACCTATAGATGCATTCTTAGCTGAAATCGAAAAAATATAATTAATATAGACATATTCTTAGATGGATATGTCTTTTTTTTGAAAACATTTTCAAGGTCTTATATTTTATTTTTAATTCGAAATTATGGTATGATGTAATTGAGAAAAGGAAAAGAGGGATATTATGAAAAATAATAGAGTTGTCATTGTAGGTACTGGTTTTGTCGGTATGTCTTACGCATATGCTTTATTAAATCAAGGTGTAGTTGAAGAACTGGTATTAATTGACTTAAATAAAGAAAAAGCCGAAGGCGAAGCCATGGATCTTAATCATGGATTAGCATTTGCTCCAAGAAAAATGTCTATTAAAGCAGGTGATTATTCTGATTGTAAAGATGCTTCTTTAGTTGTCATTACAGCTGGTGTTAATCAAAAACCTGGCGAAACAAGAATTGACTTGTTAAACAGAAATGCTAAAATTATTCAAACTGTAACTTCAAATATTATGAAATCAGGTTTTGATGGTATTATTTTGGTTGCTTCAAATCCAGTTGACATTTTAACTTATGTAGCATGGAAAGAATCTAAATTACCATCATCAAGAGTATTAGGTAGCGGAACATCTCTTGATACTGCTCGATTAAGGTATGAAATTTCTAAATATATCCATATTGATTCAAGAAATATTCATGCTTATATCATGGGTGAACACGGAGATAGTGAATTTGTATGTTGGTCTAAAGCTTATGTTGGTGCTAAACCAATGTTGGATGTAATAGAAAGTATGGAAGAAATAAATTTTGAAGATTTGGATCATATTTATCAATCAGTAAGAGACGCGGCTCAAGAAATTATTCAGAAAAAGAATGCTACATATTATGGGATTGGTATGGCTCTTGTAAGAATTACTCAAGCCATATTTAACAATGAAAATAGAATTATGCCAATATCCGCTTACAATGATGGTGTTTATGATATCGATAAGGACTTATATATAGGATTACCTGCGGTTCTAAATAGAGATGGGGTTCATCATGTTGTGAATTTAAAACTCTCAGAAGATGAACAAATAAAACTTCAAAAGTCTGCCAAGTTATTAAAGGATTCTTTAAATCAAATGAATTTGTAAAATCGGTGTTTTTTATACCGGTTTTTTCATTTTTTTTATATTTTTTTATAACCATCTTGAGCAATATTATTTACATGTTATAATGAAAGAGAGGTGGATATATGAAAATATATAATGATTTATTACAGGTTAAAACAAATAAAGATGAAGAAATGATAGATATTACAGAAAAGGTTTCTGAATTCGTAAAAGAAAGCAAAATTCAAAATGGAATGGTTCACCTTTTTGTAGCGCATACTACAGCAGCCATTACCATTAATGAAAACACAGACCCTAATGTAAAGAAAGATGTGTTATTAAGTTTAAGGCATGCTTTTCCTATTGAAAAAGAATTTTTACATTTTGAAGGTAATTCACATGCTCACATAAAATCCTCTGTGATTGGTAATACCCAAAGTCTTATAGTTGAAGATAATCAATTAAAATTAGGTCGTTGGCAAGCCATATATTTTTGTGAATTTGATGGACCAAGACAAAGACAAGTTTATATTCAAATCATGGGTGAGTAATGATGAATATAATTTATAAAGACTTTAATATCTTATCAGAAAATGAAGTTAAAAATCTTTATGAAGATGCAGGATGGACTGTTTATACAAAGAATATCAAAAATACTTTGTCAGGAATTCAAAATTCTTCATTTGTTTATAGTGCGTGGTATGATTCAAAATTGATAGGACTTATTAGGGTGCTATCTGATGATCATACAGTATGCTTTATTCAAGATTTACTTGTTATGAAAGCTTTTCAAAATCAAGGGATAGGACAATCTTTATTAAACAAAGTTTTAGAAAAGTATCAAAAAGCACATAAAATTGTTTTATTAACTGATCAAAATGGTCCCCACAGTTTTTATCGAAAATTAGGTTTTCAAAAAGCACTTGATTTAGATATTGAAACTTATACTTATATACAAAAATAACGGCAATTGAATTGCTGTTATTTTTTTAGAGAAGAGCATAATTTGTATAATATTTAATCTTTATAAAAATATTCATATAAAGTTCATTCATATTATCTTAAATCGACTTGTTTATCAATAGTATCTTTGCTAATATAAAAATAATTGAAATTGAGGTGAGATTATGGAAGTTATCAAAGGCATCATTAAAGATCACTATAAAAAGTATCCTAAAATGGAATTACAAGATTTTATTAAAATGTTCTATCAAAATTCATTTGGTCCAAAACACATTCAATCCAATCCTTCTTTAGAATCAACCATACAATTTGTTGAAGAAGAACTTGGTTATTTTGTGGAAAATTCAGAAACAAGACAAGTAGAATATATTGGAAATGATTATTATAGGGTATCTTTATCTGTTATTAAACATGGTTTATTAAGTCCATATCAACTAGGCCAAGCATTTTATCAATCTATGTTGGAATCACCTATCATTGAAGATTATAATATTCAATTATTTATCAATCAATTAAGATTATTGTGTGAGATGATTAACGAGAATATTTTACAGTTAGATAAGGAAAAGTGTCAATTAATGGTAGAAGAATATTTAGACAAGGGGATTAGACCTATTCATCATAGTGATACTTATAAAGAACTTTATCATCCACATTATCGACTTGTTCATAAAACGATATTAAGAAATTATCTGGAAATTTAATAAGAAACATAATTTATATTATTTATGCATATGTTGATGAATAATTACTATGTTTAAAAAGCTATCTTTAAAGAAAAAAGTAAATGATAATAACATTGAGTAAAAGTATGAATATGAAATTTTTTAAAAAACCCATTAATTATGGGTTTTTTTTAAAGGATATTGTATAATATTTATACGGGGGAAGGGTATGAAAAAATCTATTTGGATTGCTCAATTAGTCAGTGTATTAGTTGCGCTTGTTTTTGTTGTTTTTGCTATAGGAGCTTTGTATACCGACGAAGCTTTTGTTTATAGAGTATTAAATTTTCTAATACTGATTTCACCAGGAATTTTAATTGTCTTGGTATTTATATTTTTCAGGAATTTTTATAAGTTAAGTGGGTTAATGTACTTGGGTTTAGGAATTATATTTTTTTTCTTTTTTAGACCTTATAAGGATTTTGAACAGGATTGGCCTGTTTTACTGATGATTATTTTACCTTTAATCACGATTGGTATCATTCATTTATTATATAAGGACAAAACCAAAATAGAAATAAAATAATTCCCAAACAAGGACTTGACACTTTATATACTAAATCTTATAATAAATATATAAGTTAATAAAAATGTGAGTAAGGAGAACGAAGTAGGCCAAGCCTTTTTTCGTTCGTTTTATTTTTAGAGGTGAATAAGTATGCAACAAGTAATTCCGGCAATATCCAATCACAAAAAACTTAAAGAATTTTTAGAATCAGATTTATCTATGGGAATATTAATGAATTTCCAATTGGCTCAATTAGAAGTGATTGTGAACAAAATGAAAGAAGCTCGCAAGAAAATATTAATACACTCTGAGTTGATTAAAGGTTTATCTTCTGATGAGTATGGTGCTATTTATTTAATTCAAAATTTACAAGTAGATGGCATAATATCTAGTAAACCCAAAGTTATTGAAACTTGCAAGAAAAGAAATATTATGGGTGTATATAGGTTTTTTATAAAAGATACTATATCACTAGAACAAAGTATTGAAATAGCTCAAAGATTAAGACCGGATTTTATAGAAATATTACCCGGATCATGTTTTGAACTTATTCCAGATTTGAAGCAAAAGCTTAATTGTCAAATATGGATGGGTGGCTTAATAAATTCAGAAGCTAATATTCAACAATGCTTTATTCATGGTGCTAACGCTATCACAACATCTAATACTGATTATTGGCAATAAAACTTAATAAATAAAGAGCGATAAGAGCAAAGAAATGATTTTCATTTTTTTGCTTTTTATTATTTTTGGGAGGTTATTCATGTACGATTATATAATTATTGGCGCTGGTGTTATAGGTTCAGCAGTTGCTAGAGAACTATCGAAATATCAAGTTAAAGTCTTGTGTTTAGAAAAAGAAAATGATGTGGCAAATGTCCAAACATTAGCCAATTCAGCTATTATACATGCAGGACATAACCCTGAACCAGGCAGCTTAAAAGCAAGGTTAAGTTTATGGGGTAATCTCTTATATGACGATTTAGAAAGAGAACTAAATATACCCCTTTTAAGAACAGGCGCATTTGTGGTTGCTCATGGTAAGGAAGAAGAAAAAGACTTAGATAAATATGTTAAAATTTGTAAAGAAAACAAAGTACCTGGTTACCAATTACTCTCAGGTCAACAAGCAAGAAAGATTGAAAGAAATTTAGCAGGTTCTATTACTAAGGTATTATCTCTCCCTTCTACAAAAGTAACCAATCCATGGGAAGTAGCTTTTGCTTTAATGGAAAATGCTATTGAGAATGGAGTTAAATTAAAATTGAATCATCGAGTGACTAAAATTATAAAAGAGAATGATTTTTATTTAGTTGAGGTGAATCATCATATAAACTTTAAAACAAAAAATATCATCAATGCAGGAGGAGTAGCTAGTGATGATATTGGTCAAATGATTGAGATCCCTCCTTTTAAAATCAAGGGAAGAAAGGGAGAATACTATGTCTTGGATAAAAGAAATATTGGCTTTATTAACCATGTTATTTATCCCCTACCTAGTGAAAGAGGGAAAGGTGTTTTACTAACCCCTCAAGTTCATGGGGAAATATTAATAGGTCCAAGTTCTGAATTTGTAGATGACAAGCATCAAGCATCAACTACCCAAAAAGGCTTGGAATATGTTAAGGAACATTCAAAAGAATTAGCTAAAAATATACCATACAATCAAATTATAAGATCCTTTGCCGGTATAAGATCTACTTCGACTTATGATGATTTTTACATACAAGAATCAAAATATAATAAAGGTTTCTATTATCTAGGGGGTATTGAATCTCCTGGCTTAACAGCTGCACCGGCAATAGCTAAATATTTAATCAACGATGTTATTGGAGTTCAGAACCATTATTTAATAAATAATCAATTTAAACCTTATAGAAAAGCAAAAGTTGAGTTTCATCGCCTGCCATTGAATGATCAAAAACGACTTTTAGAAATAGAACCCAAATATGGAAAAATAATATGTAAGTGTGAGAAAATTACTGAAAAAGAAATCATTGATGCTATTCACGGTTTATTAGGTACACATACAATCAAAGGGATCAAAAAGAGAGTTAGAGCTGGGGCAGGTATATGTCAAGGTGGATATTGTGAAGAAAAAGTAATGAAAATACTTGCAAGAGAACTAAACTTAGACCCATTAGATATTATATATGATAAAGATAATTCTAAATTATTCTTGTCAGAAAGCAAGGTGGAAAAATGATTGACTGTATTGTCATCGGTGGGGGTGCTGGTGGATTAGCAGCTGCCATTGAAATTAAAAGATTAGGCCATAATGTTTTACTTATTGAAAGAGAAGATAAATTAGGTGGAATATTAAACCAATGTATTCATAACGGTTTTGGTCTAGAGATTTTTAAAGAAGAATATACAGGGCCAGAATATGCGGATAAATACATCAAATTATTTTTAAGAGAAAAAATAAATTATCTTATTGACACCACAGTCATAGATCTATATAAAGAAGAAGATATATTTATAGTAAAGACATCAAGTGAAACCTTAGGAATTCGAGAGTATAAATCAAAATCTATATGTTTATCGACAGGTTCATACGAGAGAACCAGAGGACAAATTTCTATTCCTGGAGACAGGCCCTATGGGGTCATAACTGCTGGATCAGCACAAAGATATATAAACATAGATGGGTATATGACTGGGAAAAGAGTTTTTATATTAGGTTCAGGAGATATTGGATTAATTATGGCTAGGAGAATGACTCTAGAAGGAGCCAAAGTCTTAGGTGTAGCTGAAATTATGCCGTATTCAAATGGTTTAAATCGCAATATTGTTCAATGTCTCAATGACTTTGACATTCCTCTTTACTTATCACATACAGTTACTAATATAAAAGCAGATGATTCAAATCATTTAAAAGAAATAAGGGTGATGAAGGTTGATGATAGTTTCAATGTGATTAAAGACACTGAAATAGATTTTCAAGTAGATACTTTATTACTATCCGTCGGATTAATACCAGATATTATCTTATTGGACCAACTCGATGTAGAAATTGATCCTTTAACTAAAAGTGTCAAAGTTGACCAGTCAAATCAAACAAGTATAGAAGGATTATTTGTATGTGGAAACGCCCTACAAATTCATGATTTGGTTGACAATGTATCTAAGGAAAGCCAAAGAACAGGAAAAGCTATCGATCTGTATTTGCGAAATACAAATCATTCAAACAAGAAAATCAGTTTTATTCCTGGGGTAAATATTGCATATCTTACGCCGCAATATATAGATTTCTCAAATCCTAATGAAAAGGTTGTTGTTTCTTTCAGGCCAAAGAAAAAAATAGAAAAATCATTGTTAAAAGTTATTCAAAACGATAGAATAGTATATGAGAAGAAGAAAATGTTTTTATTACCCGCAGAAATGGAAACTATAGAACTAGACATTTTGCATTTTGATGAAAATCAACCAATTACTTTAGAATTAGAGGTCATCTCATGATAAAAGAATATATATGCATTGTATGTCCTAGAGGTTGTAGGGTAAACGTGGATGAAAATTTAAATGTAAGTGGCAATCAATGTCAACGGGGAAAAACATATGCTTTAAATGAGATGAAATCACCGACGAGAATATTAACTACAACAATTAAAACAACCTTTCAAGATATGCCTAGGGTCTCTTGTAAAACTGACAAAGCAATTCCTAAATCATTATTATTTGCAGCTATGAAGATAATTAATCAAATGACTATAGATAAGTCCATGTATATTGGCGATATCGTCATTGAAAACATATTGGATACTGGAGCAAACGTTGTTTTAACAAAATCTATAAAGGAGTCCACAAATGAAGAAATATATTTTAGCGATTGATCAAGGAACAACGAGTACAAGAGCAATTATTTTTGATAAAAAATCCAAAATTATATCAATAGCCAATAAGGAGATTACTCAATTTTATCCTAAGCCAGGGTGGGTTGAGCAAGATGCTAATGAAATTTGGTTATCTGTTATTTCAACCATTACTCAGGCCTTAGTATTAAAAAATATTTTACCAAATCAGATTGATTCAATAGGTATTACCAATCAAAGAGAAACAACGGTCATTTGGGATAAAGAAAGTGGAGAACCCATCTATAATGCTGTTGTATGGCAATCAAGACAAAGTCAAGATATTTGTGATCAACTTGAAAAATCAGGTTATGAAGACAAGATTCGCCAAAAAACAGGTTTGTTAATAGACCCTTATTTTTCTGGTACAAAAATCAAATGGATTCTAGATCATGTAAAAGGTTCAAGAGAAAAAGCTAAACAAGGTAAACTTGCTTTTGGGACTATTGATTCTTGGCTTATATATAAGTTAACTGGTTATGTTCATAAAACTGATTACTCTAATGCTTCTAGAACTTTAATATATAATATTCATAATCTAAAATGGGACGATGAATTACTAGATATTTTAGATATACCTAAGAGTATTTTACCTGAAGTAGTAGATTCTTCAGGTTTGTTTGGTTATACTACACCGAGAAGTTTCTATGGAGAAAAAATCAAAATAACAGGAGTGGCTGGCGACCAGCAAGCATCTTTATTTGGACAATTATGTTCTAAAGAAGGTATGGTTAATTCAACTTATGGAACAGGTTGTTTTGTCTTAATGAACACTGGAAATCAAATTGTTCAATCAAAAAATGGAATGCTATCAACCATTGCTTGGAAAATTAAGGATCAAATTATCTATGCTTTGGAAGGCAGCGTATTCGTAGGTGGTTCATCGGTTCAATGGTTAAGAGACGGACTTAAAATTATTGCTTCTGCTGCAGAAACGGAAAAACTAGCTGAATCAATTCCTTCGACCGATGGTGTTTATGTCGTTCCTGCTTTTGTTGGATTAGGTACGCCTTATTGGGATTCTGATGCTAAAGGTGCAATTTTTGGTTTAACAAGGGGTACTGATGAAAGACAACTTGCAAGAGCGACTTTAGAAGCTATTGCATATCAAGTCATGGATGTATTAAAAGCCATGGAAGCAGATTCTAAAAAACCAATTCCATTAATTAAAGCAACTGGCGGAGCTACGATAAATCAATATTTAATGCAATTTCAAGCAGATATAATGAATATTGATGTTGGTAGACCTGAAATTATGGAAACTACAGCTTTAGGAGCTGCATACTTGGCAGGTCTTGAAAGTGGTTATTGGAAAAACATAGATGAAATTAATCAACATAAAAATGATGATGATGTATTTAAACCAAAAATGAGTGAAGCAAAAAGAAAACAACTCATCAAAGGATGGAAAATGGCTGTAGAAGCAACTCGATTCTTTAAACCTTAATGGAATATATTTTGTTGACACAGCAACTATCCTATGGTATGATATTTTTAGAAAAGATAATGTAAGCGCTTAGAGACCAAGAGCAGTATAATACACATTTTTGTGTTTTTGTTCTTGGTTTTTTATTTAGGTATATAGATTTTATATATAAATATTCATTTTATGGAGGGAGAAAAAAATGAAGCATTTGTCAAAACCGTTAAAATGGGTTCTTTCATTATTAGCGGTCATTATTGTCGCAAGCTTGGCGGCAAGTCTAGTTCAAAATTCATTCTTTTCAGTTAAAGTTGATAAAGTAAACTTTGAAACTGAAAATGGTGAGTTGTCAGGATATTTGTATGTGCCTAGAGATGTGGATGCAAGTAATCCTGCACCAGCTGTTGTTTTAACACATGGATATTTAAACAACGCTGAAATGCAAGAAATTGGTGCTATTGAATTATCGAGAAGAGGTTATGTAGTTCTAGCCTTTGATATGTATGATCATGGTGACTCTACTTGGGATACCCCAGCAGCTTTTAGATTTTTCATCAATTCTGTATATGATGCTGCATCATATATGTATGATCAAGATTATGTATTAAAAGACGCTAATGGTAATGGAATGATCGGGGTTAGTGGTCATTCTATGGGGGGCTTCTCTTCGACTTATGCTGTTGTCTTTGATGAAACAAATTTTGCAGCATTGGGCTATCGGAAAATAGCTGCAGCTTTACCTGTGGGATCAGATTATCGATATGTATATGATGGCTCTTGGAATATATATGGCACTAGATCTGCTGGACATATTGCTGCCCATTATGATCAATTTTTCTTTGATAATTCTTCAGATCCAGTAGGAACAGTTATTTATAAGGATTTTGTCCAAGATGAAGTTGGCTTAAAGTTTTTAGGAAGAGATGATGAAGGAAGTGCAGAAGCTGGTGTTTGGTATTCAAAAGATGGTGGTCAAAGAGTTATTTATACACCAGATGAAACTCATCCACAAAATACATGGTCAATTGAATCAGGGAAAAATACAGTTGAATTCTTTGAAAAAGCATTTGAATATCAATTAAGCCTTCATGGTTTAGGTGATTTAGAGGATTATGGTATTTCGACTGGCTCTACAGGACAAGTATGGTGGTTAAAAGAGGCTTTTACTTTAATTGCTTTAATAGGTTTAATTGCTATGATATTCCCATTATTTATGGTTGTTTCAAAACTTCCTGTATTTAATAAGATGCATAGAGAAGTTGCAGTTACTAATGAAAATATTGAATTAGATTCTAAAGAAAACAAATATTTAAAATTCTTTATTATAGTGATTGTTGCTTTATTAGCAGCTTATTACTTGCCTCACTTCATGGATAGATCGGCTGACCTTGATACTATTGCTAACGCTATGTATTATGTCATTGCTGGAGCAATTGTTCTATCTATATTTATGTGGATAGGTGCTGTTCTAAAAGATGATAATTCACAAGCACTGAAAAAAGCTAAGTCAGTTACACTTGGTGCAGTTGTTATTATACTTGTTGCTTTATCTTATCGTTGGATCTTAAACAACAAAGATATAGCTACTCAATTAACTTATTATTCAGCACCATCAATTAACACCATAGTATATTGGGCTTTAACTTCAGGCGGTTTGATACTCATGGTAACATTAGGTACTACTCCTATATTTAACTACGGTAATAAAATAGAAAATCCTTACGGATTAAAAGTATCTTTAATACAATTATTAACTTCTTTACTAACAGCTTTAGTACTAGCTTTTGGATTGCTACTATTGATTGGATTGGTAGAATGGATATTCTTAACTGATTTTAGATTCTATACATATGCTATAAAAATCTTTAATTCACATCAATTTGTAGCTGCTTGGAGATACATTCCATTGTTCTTATTCTATTATTTTGCTGCTGGTATGAGTGTCTATGTTAATACTAAAAACATGAAAAATTGGAAAGGCGACCTATTAGCTGCTTTCTTATTAGCTGGACCAGTTGTTTTGTTCTTAATCTATCAATATAGTATGTTATATAATACTGGAGTTGCTGCTTATCCTAACTTTAATTTAAGTGCTATTTTATCTGTTGGATTAATTCCTACTTTAGTTTTTGCGGCAATCATTATGAGAAGATTCTCTATGAAAAACAACCATATTTGGACAGGTGTTTTCTTCTCAACAATATTCTTTACAATCATTACATTGGCTAATACTGTAGTGTATTTGTTAAGTATAAAATAAATTATTATTCTAAAATAAAAAATCCTCAAGAGCCATGAAGGCTTTTGAGGATTTCTTTAATGAATCTCTTAAGTTGGTGTGACAGTAAAGCCACTACTCTCAAATCGCATAGAAATTACAGTATTTGTATAAGTGTTATATAAAACACCATTAATATAAATGCTAATAGGGAAAGTTTTAACATTGAATATATCAAAGTAGAAGAAAGAATCAGCTACGACAGAGTAATTAATAAAAATATTATAGTTATCATTAAGTAATCTTTCTATTTCTACAGTTAAGGTTTCACCAGATATAATTTCATAATTGAAAACCATCATAGAAAAATCATATGTTGATAAATTATTTTTAATTGTATTAATTGAGTCTTGATGAATAAAATCAACCTTAGAGATGAATTGTAAGGTTTCCTCAGTAGCAGCTGGTGCTTGATAATTAAAAACAATATTATTGATAGTAATTTGACCGTTTGTTACTGCAACAAGAAAAACATAGAAGTCAGGTATGACTGTTTCATCAACAACTATTAAAGAACCTGTATCAGTATCTTCTACAACTGCGGTCCATGCATTATTAGCTATCATGGTGTTGGTTATGCCCGAAGCACCAAAACCGATGACTCCAGGTGATTGTTTATTTTTAAATATTCTATTTGGTTGATAAATCCCGTTAGCATCATAACCAGAAAGGTAAGAAAAATTACCTCCACCTCCATAAGTCGATGTAACATCTCCTAAATCTTGAGGGTTATTGGTAGGTCTAACATATAAAAACACTGCATCAGGATGGTTAATTGGGTTGAATGTAGAACCAACAGCTGGTGTTGTAAAGGCAGATAAATTTTGGAATATTTGATAGTTTGTTGTAGAAAAATCAATTAAACCAACAACATCAATATTTTCTCTAGAATACTTAGATTGAGCTGTCCCTATGATATAGCCATCAGTTTCCAATTTATCAATCAAATAAACTGGATCTGGATCATTGGTGCTTTGTGAAATTCTCAAGGTAGAAAGTGAATAACCTATATTAAGTTTATTAGATGAAATAGCGTTGCTTAATCTTAAAGTTGAACTACCATTGATATACCAATTACCATATGTTGTTTGTGCATAAGATAAAGCTGCATAGGCAGAAGGCGCATCCATGGTAAAGTTATAAGAGTTTCTAGGACTAGCAGAAACCAATCCACCATCCGTTTCATTGAAACCTATTAAACCATACTGGCTTCTATTTAAATCACCATTAGGGTCAGAATCTATGAATGGTTTACTTACAAATACATTTTCTAAAAGGCTACCCACACCTAAGTGACCGACAATGTATCCTGTAGCCCTATTGACTAAATTATTATTATGTTCATGAAAGGTTGGAGTTATTTCTGATATCACAGGGTTACTTAGAATAATGGGTTCAATAATAAAAAAATTTGATATGATTGAACCAGAACCAGCATATCCGAAAAAACCAATATCTTGTTTGCCACTACCATCAATTGTTAAATGGTGAACTTCAGATAAATTACCATCAAAGACTCCAGTGAAAGGATAGTCATGGTCACCTATTGGTGGAATGGTTTTATAAAAAGAAGGTATGAGTGGATCACTATAATCTATAATAATAGGATTACCTGTATCTTTGTCAGCTACTTTAAAATAAAATGACTGAATACCCGTAAGATTTGGGTCTTGATCTTCCAAATAGCCTAGATTTTGTAGCATGGACAAGTTAAACATATGTTCAGGTGATTCAATGATAAAAGGATCCGTTTGTGATCCATCCCCATCAGCGAAATAGTTAACCCGAGTTCTTCCTAAAATATCATTTTCAAAATTATAGGTATAGTCTAACCACGAATAAGTGATAAGGATCAGCGTTACAAGACTCACAATGAATAAAGAAAATATAGATAATATTCTTCTAACTTTCATTATAATTCCACCTCTCTTATCACAATTTTAATGTCTTGATAAAAAATGATGGTACCAATATTATTAACATCCAGCTGACTATTGTCAATGACAGATTCGATTCTTGTTTCATCATAGGAAATATTAAAGTAAATATAAATTTCATTAAAATTTGCATCCAAAGTAATATTTTCATAATTGATTGAGCCAGTATAAACATCGCTAATATCATAAAATTTTGATGTTGAGATCTCATTAAAATCATTTGTTAAATTATTATATAAGTTACTACCCTCTGGACTTAAAGTATAAGAACTAGTATTAAGGAATTGAATAAAAGATACTTCGCTTAAATATATAGCGTCTAAAGGAGGATTAGATGCCATAGTCGAATCGGCAATTAAATCCAATGATATTTGTGTGTTTTCAGAAATATTATAAATTAAATGTAATTCAATAAATATATTGTTATATTCATTATTTACAGTTAATATAGGGTCATATTCAGAAATGTAGATACCAGGTTCATTAAGATCAATCGGATTCCAAAAACCTTGGGTATATACTTCAATTTGGTCATAATCTTGATCATAACGATATACATCATAGTAGGTGTAATAGTTTAATTCATAGTCTTCTATAACTCCACCAGAGATACTTAATGGAATCGCTGAGGTATTAACTTCAGTACTTATCGCAAACCAAGCCAAAGAAACCACAAAAAATGCGGCTATTGATAAAAATAATTCAATAATTGACAAGATTAATCTACGATTATCCATAGTATCTCCTTTATTTGAAAGTTTTAACTAACTTTATTATACTATATATTTTTTGGGAATATAACGTTTTGCTTAATTATGATGATATTTAATTACTTATATACAGTCTTTTTTTTTTTATAAATTGTTAAAATTTATAATTTATATAATTTTTTTTGTTTTTAATCATACACTCTTTTTAAAACGATAATATGGCTATTTTTAGTTTTTTTATTCTAATAATTATCATATAAATGATAAGTGTCGGTGGCGCAAAAAAAGATTTATTATTTTTTTTAAATTTTTTCTTGACATTATATTAAAAATTTGTTAATTTATATAGGTTGGTTTTTTAAAAAAAGATAAACAAAACTTTTTTTAAACAAAATTTTTTCAATTTCCCTTTAAAATAAAAATAAGAGACTCCAAGAGGAGTCTTTTATTTTTTTATATAAAATTTTTTAAAAGTTTATATCATTATTAATCATATATATTATAAATTTATCTACGACTTCTGGATCAAACTGGCTTGCTTTATTCGATTTTAATTCTTCAATTGCTTCTTCAATCGTCAAAGGAATTCTATATGTTCTTTGTTCAGTCATTGCGTCAAATGCATCTGCAACCGCAATTATTCTAGATTCTAAAGGAATATTATGTCCTTTAACTCCCTTTGGATAGCCATGACCATCAAATCTCTCATGGTGGGATAAAACGATATTGGCAATATCTAAATATTCTGGAACAGAAGATAAAATTCTGAATCCTGATTCAGGGTGTTTGTTAATTTTTTTTCTTTCAGATTCGTTAAGTCTAGCAGGTTTATCAAGAATCTCTTCAGCAATATTTATTTTTACAATATCATGGAGTCTACCTGCTAGTTCCACCCTATTGGTAAAAGCTGTACCTAATTCAAATATTTTAGCGATTTCTCTAGCGATGACAGATACTCTCTCAGAATGCATTTTCTCTCTTTTGCTTTTTTCAAATAAAGTAGCCATAATAACATCAATCGTTTTTATGGAAATACTAGATCCGTCATAGATTTTATTGCTATTCATATTAATTAAGGCCTGGTTGTAAGTTTCTGAAATACTTTTTCCCTTATCACTAATATAATCAATGCCATATGACATATTGACGTTAAAATCAAAGAGGTCGATTTGATTAATTTGTTCTTTCACTTTTTCAGTAATTTTGTTTGCTTGATCAAGATTAGCTGAAGTAAAGATAAGGGCAAACTCATCTCCACCAATCCGATAAGGAATAACATCATCTAAATCATCAGTGATATTTTTTATTTGATTAGCAATTTCAACCAAGACTTGATTACCAACATCATAACCAAAAGAAGTATTGATGATTTGGAAAGTGTTAATATCAAAAGTAGCAATAGCAATAGGTAATTCTTTCATATTGTCTGGATTTAAAATAAAAGTATCAAAAGAAGCGCGATTATATAATTTTGTTAAATTATCTAATTGAGTTAATTCTCTTATTTGTTGCTGGTTTTTAAATTGTTCAGTTAAGTCTTCAACAACACCTATACCACCAATTACTTTGTCTTCTTGAAAAATAGGCGAAAATTGAACTCGAGTTGGAAAAACTTTACCAGTAAGAGATGACTCGTAGTATCCTTCATAAAGAGAAATTTGTCCAGAAAGTGATTCTTTAACTCTAAGAACCAACTGTTTGTTAGGAAGTTTAAGCATATCTAGATTTATTAAGTCACTTTTTTTGGCATCTAATATACTAGCGAAAGCTTGATTAGCAATCTCAATGACACCTTCTGAATTAAATTGAATTATACCTAGTTTTGAATTATCAATTAATGATCGGTATTTCTTTTCGCTTTTTTCAATAAGGATATTGGCTGTTACACTTTTTTCATGATTTACAATGGCAATACACAAAATCATTGTCGCGATTGGATAGAAAATCAATACGATTAAACCAATATTTTTGATAACTTCAAAGTTTTGAGGATATGGGATGGCAAGTTGAGATATTAACATAAAGATATGGACTAAAATACCAAATAAGTAATATTGCAAGTATTTATGAATTTTTAGTTTATTTTGAATATAATTTTTCCAAACCCAACCAACACCTAAGGCGGTTATAAGAGACAAAACACCAGCGTAAACTCCTGGACCACCAATATATATTCTATATGCTATGGCTACTAATGTGGCAATGAATGAAGTGATAGGTGAAAAAAACAAAGCTGTTACAGAAATCATTACAGTTCTAGTATCAAAGAAGACACCAGTTGCCATTTGCCAAGCATTAATCATTATAAAAATGGTTATTAAACCAATGACGATACCAAAAATAAAATCGAATAAACGATTTTTGAGTTTAATTTTAGAGTTAGTTAAACTAATAATAAAAACTAAACCAAACAGTAAAATTATATTGATTAGTATGTCTCTAAGAATTATCAAAAAAATCCTCCATTAAAAACTGATTTTATCATCTATAATGGAATTCTATCACTTAAATATGTTTAAAGCAATTGTTTTAATTCATGGTAGGATTAAAGGTTTTGATAATTAAATAAGGATTAATTTCCTATTTTTTAAATCAAAATGAAATTTACTTCTTTATGTTGTATAATAAAGATAATTGTAATGAGGAGGTCAAAATGGCAAAGATAAATAAAATCATCATCATTAACTCACACACTTTAAAATTAGATCAAGATGCAAAAAGAGGAGATGAAATTAATCTGCTTGATTTAGAGACTATTGATACAAGCATTTTATCTCAGAAAATAGACCAGTCAAAAGACCAAGAGTATAACAAAAGGCTTTTAGCCTTAGAAAATAGACTACAACTTGAAAAGGAAAGAGATATTGAAAAGGCAACAAAAGAAAGCCAATCTGAGATTATTAGACTTCAAGAACAAATAAGTAGCCAAGAAAACCAATTGAAAGTCAAATTTTCTAGTGAATATGAACTAATAATTGAAAAATTTAAATATCAAATACAAGATTTAGAAAAAGAAAAAAACCAAATTTTAAGTCAATTGAAAAAAGATATTGAACTTGCTGAACAAAAGAAAATTAATGAGTTAAAAGATGATATTAATCAGTATAAAAACCAAATTCAAGACCTCGTCAAAGAAAATAATAATATTAAAACACAAGCTGCTTTAAAACAAGAACTAGCTGTTAAAGAAAAAGAAAATCTCCTAAATAATACGATTCAAGAAAAAGAAGCAGTCATCGCAAGACTATCTAAAGAAAAAATGAGTTTGAATATTAAGAAAATGGGTGAAGAATTAGAAATATGGGTTGACCAAGAATATCAAAATCATGCCTTACAAGGTTTTGAATCATGTCAATGGTACAAGGACAATGAATCAATCAACGATTATGGCGATTCTAAAGGTACCAAAGCAGATTTTATTTTCAAGGTGTATTCTGATCAAGAATATATAGAAGAGAAATTATTAACTTCTGTTGCAATTGAAATTAAAACAGAAGATCAAACTTCAACTTATAAAAAGAAAAACGCTGATCATTACGATAAACTTGATAAAGATCGACAAAAAAAGAACTGTGAATATGCTTTGTTAATTAGTGAGTTGGAATGGGACAGTATCAATGACGCACCAATAAGAAAAGTTCAAGGTTATGATAAAATGTATATGGTTAGACCACAGTATTTTATAGTATTCCTTAGCATTGTGTCTGCCTTAGGAAAAAAATATCATGAATTAATTTTAAACAAACATATAGAAAGAAAAAAATTTAAGGAAACTGAAGAAATATTAAATGAACTTGAATTGATGAAAGATGATATATTAGATAAATCAATCACTTATTTACAAAATAAAATGGACGAAATTAGAAAATCTGCAGATAATATAGAAAAAGAAGCTAAAAATATTTTAGAAGCAAGTCGAATTGTAATTGATTCCCATGTAAGAACAATTGTTAATAAAATTAATAACTTTAAATTACACAATATTATTGAGAAAATAGAGACTTTAAATGACTAAAATTTTATAAAACGGAGATATTAATGAAAATAACAAAGAAGATACCACGATTACCAATCATGTCCTTGGTTTTGCTATTTTTAGTGGTAATGACTGTCTTATTTGCTTTTATTTCGGATTTAATTTCTGATAAGCAAATAGAAAATTTGACTTTAAAAAGAGATGTGGCAGTATCTAAAATACAAAGAGAATTAGTTGAAACTGAATCTTTACTTATTTCTATGGCTTTATCAATTGAAAATGGTATGGCCATAGGAGATTTAGAAGAGATTTTAAATGATATTGATGAAAAAAATGACAATATTACGCAAATGTTTTATGGGTTAGAAGATGATTCTTATATTATCACAGATGATAATTATGGTGAAGCAGTCATTGTTACACAAAGACCATGGTATATTGATGCGAAAAATCAAGGCGGTATGGTCTATACAGATGCTTATTTGGATGAGGTAACTGGTGGACCGGTTATGACACTCGCTATCCCAGTATATGGTGATAATCAACAACTTAAAGGTGTTTTAGGGGCAGATGTTAGTGTAGTTACTGTGACTGATTTTATTAGAGATTTTATTGAAATAGAAAAAGGATATGCCTTCTTGTTAGATAGTCAAGGACAAGTGATTGGCCATCCTTTGATTGATCATAATTCATCAACTTTGATGAATTATGATGATTTTGATATTCCTTTTTCATCTCTTAATAAAAATCAAGGTATCACATCATATCTTAAAACTGGAAATCAATATGGAAAAATATCTTACATGTACTTTGAAAACTCATCTTTTGTTTTTGGTATTTTTATGACAAGAGCTGAATTAAATCAATCTTTGATAACATTTTTAATCGTTTCTATTTCTATTTTAGTTTTAATGGTCTCAGTTTTTACTGTAATCATTATTATTTATAAAAGTCATGTTGAGAAACCTATGAATCGATTAATTGAAGATATTAATCGGATTGATATTTCTAAAAATTCCGATTTTAGATTAGAAACTAGCAATAAAGTAGGATTCACTCCTGCAAGAATTGCCTTAAATAATCTTATTGATATGTCTGTTAACTATCAAGACCAATTGGAAGAATCCTTAGAAGAGTTATCTTTAGAAAACCAGAAATTTGAGTCTTTATTATCTTCATCATCAGATATAGTTTTTGTGATTGATACATTTAAGCGATATATCAATGTCTTTGGTTCAGTCAAAGATGTCTTGGGCATTTCTAAAGAAGAAATTATTGGCAAGACTCATGAAGAAGCTTTTGGTTATAAGTATGCTATGGAAAGAAATGATGAATACGATAGAGTATTGAATGGAGAGTCAGTAATATATTCTTGGGAAAGTCATTTTATGGGTAAAACTTATTATTTCGAAAATATTTTAAATCCAATCTTTAATCAAGATAAAATCGTTATTGGTGCAGTTGGTGTTGCTAGGGATATAACCGAACAAGAAAATCGATACCAAGAATTATTGTATATTTCTACTCATGATTACTTAACAGACCTATATAACCGTAAAGTCTATTATGAACGATTAAAAGAATTGAATGACTCTGAACAATTTCCTTTTGCGGTTATCAATTTAGATTTTAATGGGTTAAAATTAATTAATGATGCTTTTGGTCATGAGTATGGCGATTTAGCATTGAAAAAAACTGCTGAAATACTAAAAAATCTTATTGGAGAAAATGACTCTGTTTATCGTGTCAGCGGTGATGAGTTTTCTGTAATTATGGTTAATGCTTATAAACAAGATGTAATTCAGTTTAGAAGTCACTTGTTTGACGAACTTAAAAAAACAAAAATTAAGAATTTGAGTTTATCTGTAGCCATGGGTTATTTTATTCAAAAAGATCGCTTAACACCATTGGATGAAGTTAGAAAAAATGCAGAAAATGATATGTATAGACAAAAAATACTTGACCGTAAGTCTGTAAAGAACAAGGCTATTTCAGCCATACTAAAAACTTTAACCGACAAATATGATTATGAGAAAAGACATTCAGAACGTGTCATGAAAATCTCGGCTAAAATTGGTAAAGCTTTAAAACTTGATGATGATTCAATTAAAGCATTGTCAACTGCGGCTTTGTTCCATGATATTGGGAAAATTTCTTTGCCTGATAATATTTTAAATAAGGCGGATAAATTAACTCCAGAGGAGTATGAAGTCATTAAAACCCATACAAGTAATGGATATGAAATACTTAACACAGCTGATGAATATTCTGAATTAGCGATTCATGCATCAAGCCATCATGAAAGATATGATGGTAAAGGCTATCCTCACGGGTTGAAAGGTGAACAAATTCCTTACTATTCAAGAATTATATGTATAGCTGATGCTTATGAAGCTATGACATCTGACCGTCCTTACAGGAGAAGATTAAGTAAGGAAAAAGCTAGACAAGAGATTATTGATAACGCTGGAAGCCAGTTTGATCCAAAAATTGCAAAGGTATTTATTGATTTATTAGACAAAGAAGAAGCTTAGAAATAAGTTTCTTTTTTACTTAGAATCACTTATAATATAATTATGAATATTAATAAACTAGAAAATTGGTACGCAGATCATCATCGGAAGTTGCCATTTAGAGAAACAAAAGACCCATATCATATATGGGTTTCTGAAGTTATGCTCCAACAAACACAAGTAGAAACTGTAATTCCTTATTTTGAACGCTTTATTAAGCGCTTGCCAAGTATTCATGATTTAGCTGCTATTGAGGAAGAAAAATTGTTTTCATTAATTCAAGGTCTAGGCTATTATCGCCGTTTTAAAAACCTTCATAAGGCAGCGAAAATAGTCGTTACTCAACATAAAGGTATATTTCCTTCTTCCTTTAAAGAAGTAAGAAAATTGCCTGGAATAGGCGATTATACAGCAGGAGCTATTATGTCGATTGCTTATAATAAACCCTATAATGCTACAGATGGCAATGTCATCCGAGTCTTATCAAGATTGATGAATATAAATGATGATATGCGTATAGATAAAAATAAAAAACAAATCACCGCCATTAACCAGAGCTTTATTGAAAAAGCAAACCCAAATATCTATACTCAAGCCATTATGGAATTAGGGGCTTTAATCTGTAGGCCTATTCATCCTAAATGTAAGTTATGCCCCTTAAATTCTGAATGTCTAGCTTATAAAAATAATCTTCAAAACACCTTGCCTAATTTATCAAAAAAGCCTGAAAAAAAGCTTATACAATATAAAGTGTTTATTATAAGAGATAATAATTATCTTTATTTAAGAAAGAGAAAAGAAAAATTGCTTGGAGGTATGTATGAATTTCCTCAGTTTGAAGAGGATCTATTGCCTTTTGATTACCATGTAATAAAAGTATTGGGGCATAAAAAACATATTTTCACCCATCTGATTTGGGAAATGAAAGCATTAGAAGTCAAATTAATATCGGAGCCCTTAGATGAATGGATTAAAATTTCTATTGATGATTTAAAATTATATCCTATGGCTACCGCTCATAAAAAAATCGCTAACTTATTATAGTTAGCGATTTATAATTTTAGTACATACCAGGATTCATTTGAGGTAGATCATTTTTTTCTTCTTTTTGGCTAACAACAGCAGCTTCAGTTGTTATAAACATACCTGCTATACTAGCAGCATTTAAGACAGCGTTTCTAGTCACTTTAGTTGGGTCTATAATGCCTTCGTCAATCATGTTAACAAATTGACCAGTTTTAGCGTTGAACCCAATATCTTTTTTAGAATTTTTTTGTTTTTCGACAATTTCAACTCCATCAAAACCAGCGTTTTCAGCGATTTGGAAAGTAGGAGTAAGTAAACTTTCTAACACAATATTAATACCTTTTTGAACTTCTTGGTCTGAATCATTTAAACTTCCTTTGAGTTCATTATATATATCGATTAAGATTGCGCCTCCTCCAATTACAATGCCTTCTTCAACGGCTGCTTTTGTAGCATTTAGAGCATCTTCAATTCTAAGTTTTTTCTCTTTTAACTCAGTTTCTGTGGTAGCTCCAACTTTTAAAATGGCGATACCGTCTGTTAGTTTTCCAAGTCTCTCTCTTAAGCGTTTCTTATCATAGTCTGAGGATGTATTTTCTAATTGTTCTTTAATAATTTTTGCACGTTCTTCGATAGAATCTTTTGAACCTGCACCTTCTAGGATGGTAGTAGTGTCTTTGCTTACAATAATTTTTTTAGCCAAACCTAAATCATCCATGGTCATATCTTTTAGTTCCATATTCAAATCTTTTGCATAAAAGTTTGCGTTAGTAAGGGTTGCTATATCTTGTAGTATATCTTTTTGATTGTCTCCGAAACCTGGTGCTTTAGTGGCCACTACATTAAATGTTCCCCTAAGTTTATTAACAATTAAAGTTGATACAACTTCATTTTCAATATCATCAGCGATTATGAAAAGAGGTTTGTTTTGTTCTACAACTTGTTCTAACAAAGGTAAAATATCTTTAATGGTCGATATTTTTTGATCTGTGACTAAAACATAGGTATTTTCTAAATTTACTTCCATTTTTTCTCTGTCAGTAACCATATATGGACTGATATAACCCTTATCATATTGCATACCCTCAACCAGTTCTAAATTGGTATCAAATCCTTTTGATTCATCTACTTGGATGACACCAGATTTTCCTACTTGGTCCATTGCTTTTGCAATTAAATCACCAATTTCTGTAGAACCAGATGAAATACTAGCCACTGAAGCTATATCGTGCGAAGAATTCAAAGTTCTTGTTTTTTCTAACAATCTTTTAGAAACTTCTTTACTTGCTTTGTCAATACCTTCTTTTAATAAAACTGGATTAGTGCCTTTGTCTACATGTCTTAACCCCTCGTGTATCATTGCTTGAGCTAATACAGTAGCGGTTGTTGTTCCATCACCAGCTTGATCATTTGTTTTTGATGCAACTTCTTGAACTAATTTAGCACCCATGTTTTCATATGCGTCTTTAAATTCAATTTCCTTAGCAATGGTGACACCATCATTAGTAATGGTAGGTGACCCATATGATTTTTCTAATATAACATTTCTTCCTTTAGGACCTAATGTTACTTTTACTGTATTGGCTAATTGATCAACACCTTTTAACATTTTATCTCTTGCGTCTTTAGCGAATAGAATATCTTTACTCATAATTTATCACTCCTCTACAATAGCTAAAATATCTGTTTCTTTAATGATTAGATAATCTTTTCCTTCAAGTTTAACATCAGTCGTTGCGTATTTCTTAAATATAACTTGATCTCCTTCCTTGACTGACATAGCTTGTAAGACTCCATCTTTGTAAAAACCTTCACCAATGGCTAACACTCTTCCGATGGCTGGCATTTCTTGGTCTTTTTCTTGTAAAATAATTCCTGATTTTGTTTTTTGTTCTTTTTTGATCACTTCAAGAATGACGTGATCATGTAATGGTTTTAACATGTCTAACCTCCTTGAAATATTTTTTTGGCACTCTATTGAGTGGCCTGCTAATATGAATATACAAAATTTTTTTTATTTTGTCAAGCGTCATAAATAAAAATAATTGAGTAAGAAAACTTACTCAATCATTGACTTATATTTATCCAATTTTCTACACTGATAAGCTAAATCTTTTAAAGGTATTTTTACTTCCCTTGAATCCAAAATATGCAATTGTTTCATATCAATATCTTTAATCACATATTCAGCAAAATCCCATAGAGATTCTTTCATATCATGATTTGATTCACCAGCAATCCTTGTAAATGCTTTAAGTAAAGCAGAAATGATGGTTAAGTCGCCTTTGCCATATAGGTATATTTGATAGAAATGATCATAAAGTAAGTCTTTATAATTTAGTGTTTTAATCATAATTCTTTCTTTTCCAGAGTCATCATGATAATAAAGGCTATAATAATTGTCTGAAAGTTTCATAAAGATAAAACCTAGTTGCTGAATACATATTTGAGCAGTAAAAGGATCATTGGTTCCGGGAGATAATGCTCTAACAGCGATCTCTACAAGCTTCATAGTCTTTTCTCTATATTCACTAAATGATCCGATTTCATCTGAAATTGCAAAACATGCGTTGATGACATCATCATCGAAGTTGAAAGAAGAATTACCCTGATATTTAAATAAGATATCACCTTCATAAATATGTTCATTAAGTGGTATATTTACTGTGATAGACAGATCGTTTTCTTGTAAATAATTCAATAGCTTAGTTTTATTAATGTCAATTAAATAGCCTGTATGTTTACTCGTATATTCGTTTTTATATTCTTTTTCTTCGTCTTCATCGTTTCTCTCAAATAGAATATTTGTATCCTCTTCAATTTCTTTTTGTTGTTTTTCGATATTGATAACTGCTTCTTTGACCATTTTGTCTATGTATACATTGATTTGAACTGATTTAGCAACATAATGGATAAAATATGCAAAAAGAATAAGACTTAAAATAAATATAATAATTGCAAATAAAGTCGTAAATGAATACAAGGTGTTAGGTTTTGTTTCAGATAAAACCAAAGAAACTAAAGAAAATATAGATACACCTATATAGTAAGCTAAAGTGTTTAAAGGAACTTTTCTTTGAAGAAAATCATTTAATGTTCGAGGTGAAAATTGACCACTATATAAGGTCAAAACGACCATGATGATTGAAAATGTGATGGTTACCATGGTAATGATAGCCGCAAGCATCATGATTAAAAAATCTTCTAGAAATTCTTGCGAAAAGCGAAGATGAGTGGATAAATTGGAATTTTTATCAATCATATAAAACAAAATGGAAAAACCCAAAAAGATAAACATATAAAATATAAATTTAAAATAAAATTTACTTTGGATAAAATTAATCAATTTTTTCATTATACCCTCTTTTCAACTTCTATTTTACCACAATAAACTCACAAAAATATGTTTTTAAGACAAATATGGATATGGTATAATAATTATTGAGGTGAAAAAATGAACTATTGCAAGAATTGTGGTCATGAAGTCAGACATGATGATAAGTACTGTTCTAACTGCGGACAATCTCTTATCCATAATCCATATAAACAATCGGATCAAAGATATTTCGACAAAAACGGCCCCTTAAAATCAAAGTATGAACAAACGTCTTATGTGTTAGGAATTACGGCTTTAATATTTTCTGCTTTAAACTGGATAGGTTTTCCTTATGTACATTTAATTGGACTGGTACTCGGTTTTATAGGTTTGTACTATGTTAAAAAGGATAAATTAACTGGAAGTTATTCAAAAGTAGGAAATATAATGTCTATCATTGCTATTGTCCTAGCGATAGCATCTATGGTTATAGGTGGAATCATTGCAAGTCGATTGATATAAGCATTTAATTATCATTATTTGCATAGAAAAAGTATAATATAATTAGAGGTGAAAAAAATGATTGTTAACCATATTGATAATTTAGAATCTAATAAAATAACACATCCTGATGCAAAAAATGCTTTTATGAAAGTCTTAGTATCAGAAAAAGAAGGATGGAATGATTACGTTATGCGTGTAGTTGAAGTTGAAGAAAATGGCTTTACACCTAAACACAATCATCCATGGCCTCATATTAATTATGTCATTGAAGGTCAAGGTCATATCATGATAGAAGGAAAGTTGCATCCTGTTAAGCAAGGTTCCTATGCTTATGTACCTAGTGATGCAATCCATCAGTTTAGAAATACAGGAAAGACAATGTTTAAATTTATTTGTATTGTTCCAAAAGAAGGTCATCGTTAGAGAAATTATTTTCTCTAACTTTTTTTTAAGCAAATGCGTTGATTATATTTCGAATTCGAAATATAATATAAGTAATAAAAAGTTGGAGGAATTAATTATGAATCAATTAAAAGGAATACATCATATAACCGCTATTACAAGTAGCGCTGAAAAAATATATCAATATTTCACAGATATTTTAGGATTAAGACTGGTTAAGAAAACTGTTAATCAAGATGATATTGATACTTATCATTTGTTTTTTGCAGATGATATTGGGAGTCCGGGAACGGATATGACCTTCTTTGATTTTAGGGGTATTCAAAAAGGTGAAAAAGGTAGTGATGAAATTAGTAGGATAGGCTTTAGAGTAAAATCAAATCAGGCTATTCAATATTGGAAGAAAAGATTTGAACATTATAATATTGACTTTAAAGAAGTTCAAATGTTTGATAGAATAATGTTGTGGTTTGAAGACTTTGATGGACAAGAATATGCAATTGTCTCTGATGAACTTATCAAAGGTACTGATGGTGGTATAGCTTGGAAAAAAGGTCCTGTACCAGACGAGTATGGAATTATAGGTTTAGGTCCGATATTTTTAAGAATATCTAATTTACCAAGAATGGATCATACTTTGGTTGAATATTTAGGATTTGAATTTAAATTATCTTATAAAAATTACTCTTTATATGAAGTCTATAAAGGGGGTAATGGTGCATCAGTTATCATTGATCATCAACCAAAATTAAAGCGTGCTTATCCAGGTTATGGATCAGTTCACCATATGGCTTTTAGGATTGAAGACTTAGAGGTTTTAAATCATTGGATAAAGAAACTGAATTCTATTGGCGCAAGACATTCTGGTTATGTAGATAGATTTTATTTTAAGTCACTTTATACAAGATTATATCCTAGTATTCTTTTTGAATTCGCAACAGAAGGTCCTGGTTTTATTGATGACGAAGAATCATATGAAAATCTTGGAGAAAATTTAGCTTTGCCACCTAAGTTTAGAAACCAAAGAACTGAGATAGAAAAGATTGTTAGGTATATTGATACTAGACCTAAAAATTATGATAAGGAGTATTTCTAATGAAAGATTTAAAAACCATTACTACACTTTTTCGAGCTACGGATTCGTTTTCTAAAGCCATTCAAAGAGATGTTAAACAATATGGTTTAAATGTAACAGAGTTTGGTATTATGGAAGCTTTGTATCACAAGGGGAAAATGAACATTAAATCATTGCTTGAAAAAGTCTTAATTACCAATTCGACAATGTCTTATGTGATTGATCAACTTATTCAAAAAGAATACATTATTAAAACTCAGTCATTATTAGATCGCCGTTCCTTTGAACTTGATTTAACCCAAGCAGGTCATTCATTAATGAAAAACATCTTTGTTAAGCATAAAAAGCATATGCGTTCTATTATTGAGGTCTTAAGTAAAGAAGAAGAGGAACAATTAAGAATTATGCTAAAGAAGATTGGAAAAAGAGCCAATGACTATGGATTATAAGTTCATTAATAATGAAAGTGATAGAACCATTGTATTATTGCATGGGACTGGTGGAGACGAGAATGATTTAATCTTTATCGGCCAACAAATCGATCCCAAAGCGAATTTGCTAGGTTTACGAGGTAGAATTAATGAACACGGAATGAATCGTTTTTTTAGGAGAATTAAACCTGGTGTTTTTGACATAGATAATCTTGTTGAGGAAACGAAATATTTACATAAGTTTTTACAAACCTTTGCAAAAATTAATCAGCTAGATTCAAGTAAAATGGTATTGTTAGGATTTTCCAATGGAGCTAATATTATTGCTTCCTTAATTTATCATTATGGCAAGTTTTATCAGGCTCATATTTTATTACATCCTATGATACCTATTAGAAATTTTAAAGTCGTAAAACAAGATCAAAACTTAGTCTTTATTTCTGCAGGTGATAATGACCCGATTGTGCCCTTTTCTGAAGTTCAAGACTTGGTAGAAATTTTAGAAAACCATGGGGCTGAAGTAGAGTTCAAAGTATATTCATTTGGCCATAGTTTAAGTGAAAAAGAATTGATAGATATACAAAAATTTTATAAAAAAAAGGTTATAAAATCTTCATGATTTCATAACCTTTTTAATTATAATTTTGACTTAGATAATTTTAAGATACTCAAACCATAGAATATTGCCATAAATATACCCATGGATAATAGCATATGCCATTCTTGCATTTCAAAATTGCCTATCATTACTTTTAGTCCGTATATTTCAGCATATTCATCATAAAATTGACTAGGAGAGTTTCCAAAGACTTTTTCAACAGCTCCACTCATATATACTTTTCTCATAATAGTGACCGCATGAGCTGTAGGTAAGATACTCATAAATGTTTGGACTGATGAACCAAGAACACCAATAGGAATATAAATACCTCCAAGAAATCCTATAAATGTACCCACTATGGTAGAGAGAGTTCCAAAGGCATTTCTCGTTTTAACGTAGATTGATAAATAAAAGAAGAAAGAAGAAAAGGTCATAATTGAAAATATCATCAATAGCAATATTTTAATAAAATCAAAAAACGCTAGAAATTCACCACCCTGAGATAAAATATAAATTTGGCCAACGATTAAGTTAACAAAGACTAAAATAAAAGCAATAACCCAAGAACTTATAAGATAAGATAAGGCGAGTTTATTTTTAGAAATAGGAGATACGTAAAAATCATCTAATATCTGATCAGCCCTATCATCAATAATACCTCCAATAGCTCCTAAAGGCACGGTTACGGTAGATACCATAAGGATTCCTGACATAATCCAAGCAGAGACTAACCAAGCGATACCATCAATATCACCGACTTCAGCTTTTAAATTATCGATTTGCATTTGACCCAAAAATAAGATGTAGAGTAAAAGAATAATTATCACAGATAAGAAACTAAAGAAAACAGATGCTTTGTCTCTTAAGTATTTTTTTAAATTCCTTTTTACAAGAGCAATTAACACGCCATTCATTATTCCACCAACTCTCTACCTGTGATATTGACAAAAACATCATCCATATCCCCACGAATAATCTCAAAGTCTTTAATATGATCTTTATATTGATTGACTAATTCAATACCTTGAAAACAATTGTCTAAAGTGATGACTGCTAAACCATTTACTACTGTAAATGCCTGATTATTATCTTCTAATATTTTAAATAAATTATTCTTTGGAATCATCTTTAATCGATCATTTGAAAAATTAAGTCTTAATTCTTCTGAAGAACCCATGGCAACGATGTTACCCTTATCAATAATTACTACTTTGTTAGCATCTTTAACTTCTTCCATATAATGTGTAGTAAGAAATATAGTCATATTTTTTTCTGTTCTTAATTTTTGGATAAGGTCCCAAATGTCTTTTCTACTCTTTGGGTCTAAACCAGTCGTAGGTTCATCTAGTATCAATAATGATGGCCAGTGCAATAAAGCTCTAGCAATATCAGCTTTTCTTCTTTGACCGCCGGATAGGTTTTTATATTGTTGATTTAAAAATTGAGAGAAATGAATGTAAGAATCTATTTCGTCAATTCGATGAAGAAAAGTAGCTTTATCATAACCATAAAAAGAAGCTCTGACCTCTAAGTTTTCCTTCACTGTTAACAAGTTATCTAACATATTGTTTTGAAATACAACTCCGATTTTTTCTCTTATTTTTTGGTTATCTTTATCTAATTTTAAACCAAAAATTTCAACATCACCTGTTGTTTTTTCAATCAGTGTTGAGATGATCCGGATTGTAGTTGTTTTTCCAGCACCATTTGGACCTAAAAAGGCAAAAAAAGAATCTTTTTCTACTTCAAAAGATATATTTTTAACAGCCAGTAAATCACCATATAATTTGCTTAAATCTTTTACTACAATGGCTTTTTCCATAAATCCCCCTTTTTTTCATTTTAGCATGGGCTTATTAGATAGACAATGAATTTTTAATTATTTTACATTATTGACTATTCTATGTATAATATGGATTGAGATTGGAGAAATCTATGGCGACATCAGTTAATAAAAAAAATGAAACCATGTTAAAAGAAATGAATATTAAAAAATTATTAATCAAGTTAGCTATCCCTTCAACTTTAGCAATGATTGTGAATGCTCTTTATAATTTGGTTGATACTTTTTTTGTGTCTTTAGGACTCGGAACTGATGCGATTGGTGCTCTAACTATTGCCTATCCAATCCAATTAATTGTTCTGGCTATTGGTTTAATGTTAGGTGTGGGATCTGCATCAGTTTTTTCTAGAGCCTTTGGTCGTAAAGATTATGATACTATGAAGAAAGCTGTAAATACAGCGATCATCCTTAATATTTCCTTAACACTAATTATTAGTTTTATCACTTATATATATCTTGATGATTTATTAATCTTCTTTGGAGCTACTTCAGGTAATATTGCTTATGCAAGAGATTATTTGCTTATTATATTAATTGCTTTGGTTCCTTTTTCCTTGGGTGTGATGATGAATAATTTAACAAGGGCTGAAGGTAGGGTTAAAATTGCAATGTGGTCTCTGGTCATTGGCGCTGGGCTTAATATAATACTAGATCCTATATTTATATTTGATTGGGGATTTAATTTAGGTGTTAAGGGTGCTGCTTACGCAACACTTATCGGTAAAACTGCAGCTTTTATTTTTATCTTTTTACAAGCTTTTTCAAGAAAATCTTCATTGAGAATAGATTTGAAAAGCATTTATAAAATAGATTTATCCGCAGCGAAAGAAATGATTTTGATTGGAGCGCCTTCATTTGCTAGAGTAGCTATGGGCTCTGTCTTAATTATATTGGTTAACAATTTAATCAAAGATTACGCACCAACTGAAGAACTTGCGACTGATTATCAAGCTATTTATGGGGTGATAAACCGTTTAATAAGGTTTTCTTTAATGCCTGGTTTTGGTCTTGTACAAGGAATGGTTCCTATAGTGGGATATAATTTTGGCGCTAAAACGTATCGAAGAGTTTATGGAGTAATCTCCTATGCCTCCAAATTATTATTCATTTACTTTACCTTTGCATTAATTATGATTATGTTTTTTTCCGAACCCTTGTTTTCTATTTTTACTAAGGCTGAGGATGCGACAAATATAGAGAGATTTATTGATTTAGGCTCAAAAGCATTTAGAATTGTAGCTATTGGCTTTTCCTTTGTAACTTATCAAGTGGTTTTATCAAGTTCGTATCAAGCCATGGGTTATCCATTAAGAGCATTTTTAGTTGCCTTATCTAGAAGATTTATATTATTCATTCCTTTCGCTATTTTACTCACATATATCATGGGTATTGATGGAATTTGGTGGACTTTTGTTGTCGCTGATGTTGTTACTGGAACTATATCATTTATCGTATATAAAAAAGAAATGCTTGAATTAAAATCAATAATTGTGAGGTTATAAAATGACAAAAATATTTTCAACAAAAAAAATTAATCAAACATTAATACAAAATCGTTTAGTATTACCGCCTATGGTTACTTTTAATTATTCTAAAGAAGGTTTTGTTAATGATCGTAAAATAGATCATTATTATCAGATAGCTAAAAACGGCATAGGTTTGATTGTCCTAGAAGCTACTGCCATTCACCCATTAGGTAGATTATCAGATTGTCAATTGGGTATTTGGGATGATCAATTTATACCAGGTTTAAAACAGTTGGTAGATACTGTTCATCAAGAAAAGGTGCCTATTGTCGTACAAATCCATCATGCTGGTCAAAAAACTAAGGTAACAGGTTTTAATGATATTGTATCAGCGTCTCCATATAAAAATGCACGTGGACTTTCATATGGAGAAGTAAAATCTCTGATTCATGATTTTAAAGAAGCTGCTATTAGGGCATATAAAGCAGGCTTTGATGGTGTTGAAATCCATGGCGCTCATGGTTATTTGCTGACTCAATTCTTTTCATTAAAGTCAAACCAAAGAAAAGATGAGTATGGTGGTTCTTTTGAGAACCGCATAAGGATAGCTAAAGAAATATACCATGAAGTAAGAACTCATACAAGTCCTAATTTTATTATTGGTATTCGCATGGGTTGTAATGAAAATTCTTTAGAAGAATCTATTTTAATGGCAAAGGAATTTGAAAAAACTGGTTATGATTATTTATCAGTTTCATCTGGCCTAGATGCTAGTGAGATTGAAAAACCAAAAGACTTTCCATATCACTGGATTACATATGGAGGAATTCTTATACAAAAACAGGTAACAATACCAGTTATAGGGGTTTATGGTATCCGTACTGAAGCTCAAATTAAAGGCCTTATTGAGAGTGACCTATTAGATTTTGTTGCTTTAGGAAGAACACAATTGGCAGATTATAATTTTACTAAGCATTTGAAAAATCATGAAGAAATTTTATATTGTTTACAATGTCAGCCATGTAGATGGCGAGAAGATGGAAGTTTATGCCCTAGACAAAGACAAGTAAACCAAAAAAAATCTAAATTAAAAATCTCTTAAGTGCAAAAATGAATATTTTATGATATAATACTTGTGATTTATGTAAACTTGAGAGAAAGGAGCCTAATATGAAAATAGAAAAACGTACAGAATCTTTAAAAAATGTAAGAGGTATGAAAAAAATACCTGGTGTATTATTTGGTAAAACAATTGAACCAATTTCAATTCAAGTTGATGAAAAAGTTTTTCATGATACATTGAATGAAAAAGGATTAACGCAAACATTTGAAGTGAAATTAGGTAATAAAAAACATTTAGTATACATTAAAGACATTCAAAGAGATATCGTAAAACACAATGATTTCTTAAATATTAAGCTACAAAAAGTATCAAAAGACGATACTATTACTACAAATATTCCATTGAATATTATCGGTAGAGAAAAAGTTGAAAAACCTGGTGTTATGGTTTCAGTTCCTAATGATTCATTAGAAGTTGAATACAATGTTGGTTCAGGTGTATCTCACATTGATGTTGATGTTTCTGCGTTAAGAATCGGAGATTCTTTAGCTGTTAAAGATTTGACAATTCCAGAAGGATTGAAAGTTCACACTGATTCAGAACAAACTGTTGTATCGGTTGTGGAAACACATTATGATGAAGCAGAACTAGAAACTGAAGAAGTTGATCCAGAAGATGTTGAAATAATTACTGAAAAGTCTGAAAAAGACGAAGAATAATTTTGACTTAAAAGCACTCATAATGAGTGCTTTTTTTCTAATTTAAATTTTTTACCAATAAAAACCATAATTCATTCGTATATATGATAGAGGCGAAGTGCTATAATATTTATAGGAGGATTTATGCCTATTAATTACGATGATTATATTGATAAACTTATAGAAAAAGATAACGACGCCTTTAAAGTAGTTTACGAACATACTAAAAGAGGTGTTTTTTCAATAATTATTTCATTAGTAAGAAATAAAACTGTAACTGAAGATTTAATGCAAGACACTTACATAAAAATGATACAAAAAATAAGACAGTATCAAAAAGGAAGAAATTTTAATGCTTGGTTAATTCAAATTGCTAAAAATACTGCTTTAGATTATTTAAGGAAATCCAAAAAAGAAACCTTATACGATCCTCAGGAACAAGCTTATTATCATGCATCTCAAAAAACTGAGGGTAAAACCTATCATGTATCAGATTTAGTAGAAAGTCTAAATGAAGACGAAAAGCAAATAGTCTTGTTAAGAGCTGTATCAGAATATAAATTTAAAGATATAGCCAAAATGGTTGATAAACCATTAGGCACTGTCTTATGGATATACAGTAAAGCCATAAAGCAACTTAAGAAGGAGGTGGGTTCAAATGAATAATAAAGATTTAAAGAATAGAATTAAAGAAAGTGCAATTAATGAAATTCCTGATGTTTTTGATAAAATCAATATTCAAGACATCACAATTGAACCGAAAACAGAAACTGTTAAAAAACCGCAATTTTCTTTTAACCTTAAATTAGTATTATCTACTTTTTTATTTATTATCACAGGTTTTTTCATTTATCAAACCATTCAAAGTCCTGAGACTGATCTTCCTTACTTATCAGATGTAGAGTCTTTGGCCTTTCAAACAGTGTCAGCTCAAAGTCTTCTAGAATATACAAATATTGAAAATCAATCCTTAAGTATGTCGGCTGCTGATGATGTTGAAGATTATTTAGATGAAATGACACCAATGATAGAACTAGCAGAAATGATTGTAAATCAAAGAAATCAAATATCATACCAAGTTTTAGAATCAGATCGACAAGATTATGAATACCGTATTCATTTCAAAGCTTATTCATTAAATCAAGTGCTCATTGAATATGATGTATATTATAATCAAAGCAATGATAACATCACAGGTCTTGTTTTTACTGGTGAATCAGACTATCAGTTTGTAAAAAATAGTGATCGTTTTAGACTATACGAAAATGACCAAGATTTTATTGAAATTAATAATCAAAAGCCCAATCTTTTTAATTTTAGATATATGAAAAATAATTTGGAACAATTTTCTACTCAAATAGATTTAGATTATCAAAATGATGCTTATCAAGCAAACTTTAATTATCAAAATAAACAAGGATTGCAAATTTCTTTAATGATGAAAAGAAATCCGAATCAATCAATGGAGGTAGATTACTCTGTTCGCGATATGGCAAGACAAATGAATGGACGTTATCAAGTATCTGTAGAAGAAAACCAAGATACTGGTCAACCAATATATCGTTTTAAATTTGATGATCAATCAATTATTGAAAAAGAAAAACCAAATAGACCTCATCAAAATAACCCTGGACGAGGTCCTGGAAATATGAGTTTAAATATTTTTTTAAATATTACCAATAAAAACCAACCTTCAAACGTATATATAGTGAAAAGGAGGAATTAAAATGAAAAAATTATTTTTATTGATTTTAGGTTTAGGAATAGGTATAGGAATTATGAGTTGTTCAAGTGAGGTGACTGATGAAATTATTCAGTCCGATGAACAAGTATTAGCAATTCAAGCAGTTTCATCAAGTATGTTATTATCATATAATGAAGGCACTGTAGAAGAAATGGCCAATGTTATGAATCCAACAGACTTCTCTGAAGATGATATAAATGACTTAGATTCTTATGTGGAAATGATAGAAACATTTTTAGGGAATGATCAATTAGAGGTTGAAACGACCCAATCTGATAATGAAGATTATGAGTACATGATTGTTTATACAACTTTGGGTATCAGCCAAGAAGCGATGGAATTTAAGTTATATTATAATGTCTATACAATTGATGAACCAATTACTGATGAACCAACAACAGAAGATTCAGTCACTGATGAACCAACAACAGTAGCTCCGGCGACAGAGCCATTAGCATTTAACCCTGATAGACAACCTTCTATGAGATTCGAAGATGAAGATGATGAATTTGTTGAAGAGTTAATTCAAGGTATAATGATTATTGGTGATATAACTTATGAAGTTGAAGGGAAAATTTTAAATGTTAATGGTAAAGAAATTTCAAGAATTCGTTCATTTATTGATGAAGAAAACTTTGTATTAGTGAACTACCAAATAGATGACACTGAAGTAGATAAAGAAAAATTCTTCTACCAAATGGTTAAAGATGGTCAAGTTGTATCAAGATCAAAAGTGATGATATTTGAGAATGATCATATGCAACACGTACAGTTAGAAATGATTGAAGGCGATGAGTATGCTAGATATCAATTCCATTTAAGAGAAAACAGTGGAGTTACTTACATTCATATTAACTATAGAATTGAGACTAATGATGAAGTTAGTGAAGGTAATATTCGTTTAACGAAAAGTATTGATCCTGAAACAAATGAAGTGATTTATGCTTATCAAGTAACACCTAATCGAGGTCAAGGACAAGGTGGACAGTTTAACAAGCGTCATCATCATAGAAGCTATATGCAAGAAAATCATCAAACAACAATCTTATAGACAAAAAGAGCCAATTCGTTTGGCTCTTTTTTTAGTTTAATTCTTTAAAGACCTTAAAAAAATAATATATAAAAAGTGTTTTGATTTCTTAAGCTTGTGATATAATATTCATACTGAAAGGGTGGACATATGAGAAAAATATCACTACTATTTATTTTAATAATAACATTTATGTTAGCTTCATGCGACGGTTTTGACTCTTCAACAGAAGAAAATATATCCTTTGAACCAACAACAGTGGAACTAACAACTGAGGAACTAACAACAGAAGAACTAACAACAGAAGAACTAACAACAGTGGAACTAACAACAGTGGAACTAACAACAGTGGAACTAACAACTGAGGAACCAACAACAGAAGAACCAACGACAGAGGAACCAACAACAGAAGAACCAACAATAGAAGAACCAACAACAGAAGAACCAACGACAGAAGAACCAATAACAGAGGAGCCAACAACAGAAGAACCAACGACAGAGTACCCAACAACGGATGTAGAAACAACCTTTGTAGATCAATCATTTATGCCTACTAACTATTCCTTATTGCAAGATGAACTTGATAGCTATGGTTTGCCATCAATGGGTGATGTCAATGTACTTGTTTTTGCAATTGATTTTCCTGATATGCCATATCAGCCATCTAATCCATCTATCCAAGATATTGAACTTGCGTTCAATGGTGAATCTTCAGAAATAGATTTTGAATCAGTAAGTTCTTATTATCAAAAGTCATCATTTAATCAATTAAATATTAAGGCTGATGTTTTTGGTTATTACACGACAAGTCAAAATTCAACTTATTATAAAGTAGAGAATGATAAATTCTATGAAACTAATCCTAACACTGGAGAATATGTTTATGGAGACGATGAAATCACCTATGTTGAAAGTGATATTATATATGAATTGTTGACTTATTATGATAATCAAATAGATTATTCACAATATGATGCTAACCAAGATGGTTTTATTGATGGAATTTATATTGTTTATAATCATCCATCTGACGCTGAAACCGACTTGTGGTGGGCATATCAGTATTATTATGCTTATGAGGATAACTTCGATGGCGTTAGTCCAAATTACTTTATGTGGGCTTCCAATGACTTTCTTCAAGAAGGTAATGATAATATAAATGCAAGGACATTCATTCATGAAACAGGTCATATGTTTGGCTTAGATGATTACTATGATTATTCTTTTGAAGATAGTCATAACAATGGTGGCTTAGGTACTTATATGATGGATTACAATATTGGTGACCATGATCCTTTTTCAAAAATTCTATTAGGATGGATAACACCCAAAGTCATTGATTCGTCATCTCTAACGACCATTACTCCACACTTAGATAATGGTGATGTGCTATTAGTAACCAATCATTGGAATGGAAGCATTTTTGACGAATATTTCTTAATAACTTATTACACGCCTGAAGGCTTGAATTCTCATGATCCAGATTATATATTTACTGAGACAGGAATTAATATTTTTCATGTAGCAGCTCAGATTGATCAAGGATATAATGGTGATTTAGTCTATTATTCGATATTTAATAATAACAATACAGACTCTCTCTACAAGCTAATTAATATTGTGGAAGCTGATATGAATGAATCAATTGAAGATTATTCTCTTGTTGAAAATTCAGACTTGTTTCAAGTCGGAGATATACTAAACGGTAATGTATACCCTAACTATAAGTGGTATAATGGTAGTCAGGTTAATTTTACAATTTCAATTGAGTTTATAGACCAAGAATCAGCAAATATTAAAATAACCTTCAAATAAAAAAATCGCTTACTAAAGCGATCTACATTTATTTTATATTAAATAGAAGGAAGATCTTAGTATATGAATACTAATTTCTTCCTTTTCTTTTTTGATTAATTTACTTATTCCTGATATTTATCGTGACTTCCCCAAATTAACTCTACTAAAGAAGGCAAATCTATAAATGGGTTTCGGTTGCCTTGATAAGAGAAGATTAGTTCATTCCTTAAAATTTCTTTCTCACTCACTGGGTCTTCTATATGCCACCTTAATAAGTCATCAATATCTCCATAAATAGGATCATCATCATTCCTATCATCTAACAAAGACATAGGGTCATTAACGATTTCTAAATCAAGAGTCTCATCTTCATAACGAATGACCATATAAAATATCATTCTAGCAACATCGCCTTTGATTTCATCTCTTGGTTCAAAATCCCAAACATTACATGTATAGTTATCATAACCTCTATCTTCTATATCAATATCATCCCCATCATGGCAATCTTCAAAGAATCGGTTGTTTTTAATGGAATTCATGACTCTTTCAGCTGCAACCAAATGATGAGCATCTGTATAGGCGTCATATGTTTCGGTAGGAAATCCTCTTGATTTCGACCAGATATGCTCTCTATTCCACTCAACTATTTTACTTTCTCCATAAGCATCTATTTGGCAAAATGAAGGTGGATTATTGGTATCTTGACAATCTTTGGGTATAGATAATCCAGTATAGAAACCTATAACATTGTTCTCGTTATTTGGGTCTTGATCAGCTGCTCTTAATATATCCCATACGTCTGTTTGATCATCGGTATAGGGATATACTCTATGATTTTTTGTAATTTCATTTAAGAATTCTTTTAATGCTTCACCCTCAAGATTATCTATACCATCATAGTAACCTAAAGGAATATACATGGAACCATCAGCATTTTTTACAACAGCATACTCATAAATAAATGAACTTGAATTACCCTTATTATCAGTAGCAATTAATTCTACTTGAAAGTTTCCTTCTTCTTGAGTACTAAAGTCACCAATGATGATGACTTCACATGCATCATCAAGATTGTCTATACATTCAACATCTAAATTAAAATTTTCATTTAATAGGTATTTGGCTCTTAGATTATCAGTTTTAATTTCAGGTGCTTGTGTATCGAATTGTCTTTCTATTTTATCCACAAGTCCGAGTTCAAAACTAGAATCTAAATAAATGAAAGCGGCTATAATAAAAACAATAATGGAAATAATCATGGTTAATTTTTTCTTCATGGTGTTCACTCTCCTTACCCAATATCTTAACATAGGATAATAATTTTATATAGATTCATTTAGTATTTTATCTATACATTTTTCGTGTTATAATATAAATACAAGGAGTGATAATAATGAAAAAATTATTAATGATGTTTGTCCTACTTACAAGTTTTGTCTTTTCTGCTTCTGTAACCCCGAAACTGGATACACCTAGTAACTTTTCATATGATGGGGCTTTAACTTGGGACGAAGTAGATTATGCACAAACTTACTTGATTACAATAAATGATGAGAATTTTGAAAGAGATATAGCCTATCTAGATGGTTTTATTCAAGAAGGTCAATATTCAATTGAGGTAGTCGCTAGGGCTGAAGGATATGAAGATTCTTTAATGGGAACTTATGTATTTGAGATAGATTATAATCAAGAAGCGAATATTAGTGTATATCTTAACAATCAAATTCTTTCTTGGAATGAAATTGATCAAGCCACTCATTATTTAGTCACTTTTGATTTTAATTTTGTTATTGTCGATACTAATGAGTTTGAATTACCTTCGGAAAATATTGAAAACTATTCCGTACAAGCTGTTTTTCCTGATGGTTCTAAGACAGCAATCTTCTCTTAAATTATATTTAAATTTAAAAAAAGCTTAAATTCAACTAGAATTTAAGCTTTTTATTAATATTAATTAAATTACAAAGTTTCCGTCTTTAAATATTTGAACTTTTTTTCCGTCTTTACTTTCACCAACAATGTCCATATCTTCAGAACCAAACATAAAATCTACATGAGCCATAGAATTGTTATAGCCATGCTTTGCTAATTCTTCTTTTGACATTTCAGTTCCGCCTTGAATATTCATCGGATATGCTCTACCTAAAGCTAGGTGGCAAGATGCATTTTCATCAAATAAAGTGTTAAAGAACAAGATATTAGATTGTGAAATTGGTGAATTGTGAGAGATCAGAGCAACTTCGCCAAGGTAAGAAGAACCTTCATCAAACTCAATTAAGTTTTTCAAATTTTCTTTACCTTCTTTAGCATCATAATTTACGACTTTCCCGTCTTTGAATTCAAGCCAAAAATCTTCAATTAAATTACCTTGATAATCTAAAGGTTTGGTAGCGACAACTTTTCCATTTACGCCTGTTTTTAAAGGCATGGTAAAGTTTTCTTCAGTAGGAATATTAGGATTGAAAACTACACCGTTGGTGCCTTCTTCTTGGCCACCACTCCATACATGGTTGTTGACTAAATCAACTTTTAAATCAGTTCCAAGTGCATTTTTAAAGTATAATGATTTAAATTGATAGTCATTAAGAATTTGGTTGTGTTTGATTAAACTTGAATTATGTTTTAGCCATTCTTCGACTGGGTCATTGTCTTCTGAAACTCTTGATGCTTTAAAGATAGCATCCCATAATGCTTCAACAGCTTGATCCTCATCTAAATTTGGAAAAACTTTTTTAGCCCAAATAGGGTTTGAAGCGGCAATGATTGTCCATTGACTTCTATTACCCATCATATGTTCACGATAAAAATTAAGGGCTTTAGAAGAAGCGATGGCTTGAGCTTGTTGTTTCTTAGGGTCTAAATCTTTGTTTAACCCAGGAATAGGAGACACAATGCTAATAACACAGGCACCATTATCAACGAAGTACTTATAACGACTGATAGCGTATTCAGGAATATTTTCAAGGCTTTCAATACTTTGGTATTCAACCGCCATTTTTCCAGTATATTCATCTCTCCAGTTTACGATAACTTCCTTAGCTCCAGCTTGGTAAGCTTTTTCAACAACTTTTCTTGCAATATCTCTTGTTTCTGTTGAAGCATTAACCACGACTACTTGGTCTTTTTGAACATTAGCTCCAACTTGTACTGATAAGTTTGCTAACTTATCGATTAAAATTTCTTTTGGCATAATTGACTTCCTTTCTAATTGTTTTTTCACTATGGATAGTATATCATGAATTATGAGCTTTGAAAAACATTTCAGATTAATCTTAGCTTTTTTATTGTCTGATATTTTGTGATATAATAAAATTGAATAAAGAGGTGATATTTTGGAAGAAAAACAATGGGTTCAATGGGGTTTTATTGAGAACTTTATGGTGAAAGCCTTTATGAAATTAGGGCTTTCAAAAGAAGATGCATCAATTTGCGCAGATGTGTTGATGGAAAGTGATCGTCGAGGTATTGAATCGCATGGAGTCAATCGCTTTAAGCCCATATATGTGGATAGGATTTTAGATGGAATTCAAAAACCTATAACAAAAATAGATATTCTAAAAGAAACACCAACAACCGCTGTGCTAGACGCCAACGATGGCATGGGAATGGTCGCATCTTTTCAAGCCATGAATATGGCCATTGAAAAAGCGAAAAAATATGGTATGGGCATGGTGGCGGTTAGAAACTCTACCCACTATGGTATTGCAGGGTATTATGCTTCTATGGCAACAAAAGAAAATATGATAGGAATAACTGGAACCAATGCCAGACCATCTATAGCTCCAACATTTGGCGTTGAAAACATGTTAGGAACCAATCCTTTAACCATTGGTTTGCCAAGTGATGAAGAATTTCCTTTTATATTAGATTGTGCCACAAGTATAACCCAAAGAGGAAAGATAGAGTATTTTGCAAAGATAAATCAAGATACACCAAAAGGTATGGTTCTTGGTAGAGATGGTCTTCCTAAAACTGACTCAAAACAAATTTTAGAAGACTTAAAAAATGAAAATGCAGCTTTAGCTCCTTTAGGGGGAATTGGCGAAGAACTTGCCGGTTACAAAGGCTATGGATATGCCACTGTGGTTGAGATATTATCGGCTGCTTTACAGGCAGGAAGTTTTTTAAAAATGTTATCAGGGGTTGATGAATCAGGACAGAAAAAGCCTTACCATTTAGGTCATTTTTTTATTGCGATTGATACAGAAGCTTTTATGGGTTCTAAAAGTTTTAGAAAAACCACAGGAGATATATTAAGAGCTTTGAGGGCTTCAAAAAAAGCTCCAGGGCGAGAACGTATTTATACAGCTGGAGAAAAAGAGTATCTAGCTTGGCTAGAAAGAAAAGATAAGGGTCTTCCATTAACTAAGGCCAGTCAAAATGATATTAAGGAGGTGAATAAAAAGTTAAATCTAAATATCGATTTACCTTTTTAACCAATGAAAAAATATGAAGAACAAATAAAAAAACTAACACCCTTACAATTTAAGGTGACTCAAGAAAATGCTACAGAACAGCCTTTTAACAACCTATATGATGATGAATTTAGAGATGGTATTTATGTAGATGTTGTTTCAAAAAGGCCATTATTTTCATCGCTCGATAAATATAACTCTGGTTGTGGTTGGCCGTCATTTACAAAGCCTATCAATGAAGAAGAAGTTGTAGAAAAAAGTGATTTTTCACATGGGATGTTTAGGACTGAAATCAGATCAAGTGAAGCTGATAGTCATTTGGGTCATGTTTTTACTGATGGTCCTAAAGACAAAGGTGGTTTAAGATATTGTATGAACTCTGCTGCTTTAGAGTTTATACCAAAAGAAGAGATGAGAGAAAAGGGTTATGGCAAATACCTTTACTTGTTCCAGGAGAACCAAAATGATTGAAAAAATTAAAGAAGCGAGAAAAGCAATAAGACCAGACTGGACTGATTTATATACATTGAAAACCTATAGGCAAATGAAGAAAGAAGAACCTGAGAAGTTTTATCATCCTGAGAGTCAAAAAATCATTGATTTATTAAAAATATTTCCAAATATTAAACAAAAAACTTTAACTGAAGTCATTGCTTCAAGAAGGAGTACTAGGTCCTATAAGGAACAAGCTCTTTCTTTTGAAGAATTATCCTACATATTATATGAAACATGTAGGGTTGATCATATTGAAAATGGTATAACTTTTAAAACCATTCCAACAGCTGGAGCTACAAATTCAGGAGAAACTTATATTTATGTGAATCATGTAGAAGGTGTTGAATCAGGTATATATCTTTATATTCAAGATAAACATCAGTTGGCATTGATTAATAATGAAGAAAACTTAAAGGATAAAGTAAATCAAGCTTTATTAAGACAATTGAGGGGGGCTGCTCTTGTTTTTTACTTCACCCATGTATTACCAAGGGTTGAATATAAGTATGCATATGTAGGGCCTAAATTAGCTTGCCTAGAGGCCGGCCATGCTTGCCAAAACTTGTCCTTAATCGCAGAAGTTATTGATTCAGGTGTCTGTGCTATTGCAGCTTACAAACAAGATGAGACTGATAAAATACTAAAAATTAATGGTGATGATCATTTCACCATCTATTGTGCTACGCTAGGTAAAAAGAAATAAGTCTTAAATAAGGGATAGGGAAATGAAAATTAGCAAAATAAGATATGCAACACTAGAAGAACTAGAAAAAATGCCTCGTTTTGATTTAAAATCGATGCCTAAAAAACCAAAATGGTATTTACAAGTATTGGCATGGTTCTTAGCCATTCCAGAAACATTGATAACAAGAATGACGATTAAGAAACACGGAATGAAGGAATTAAGAAATAAAGGATACTTACTTTTATGTAATCATAATTCCTTTTTTGATTTTAAAATGGCAACCCGAGCAATATTTCCTCGTTCAGCAAATTATATAGTAGCTATTGATGGTTTTATTAATAGAGAGAAAATTATGAGAAATGTTGGCTGTATTGGTAAGAGAAAGTTTGTTCCTGACCCTTCTATCATTCGTCAAATCGATCACTCAGTTAACAAAAATAAGTCTATATGTATGCTTTACCCTGAAGCCAGGTATTCACTTGTTGGAACAAGAGCCATATTACCGGAATCTGTAGGGAAGATGATAAAAAAATACCGATTTCCAGTCGCCACTTTAATTGCTCATGGTCATCATTTACATCAACCAGTATGGAATCTTAGAAAACACAATGTTAAAGTTCATGTGGATATGACCTACCTTTTAAGTCCCGAAGAAATAGATAACTTAAGCATTCAAGAAATTAATGATATTATAAAAAAAGCATTTTACTATAATGATTATGAGTATCAACTAAAAGAGAAAATTAAAATAAAAGACATATATAGAGCTGAAAATTTACATAAAGTTTTATATAAATGCCCTCATTGTTTTAGTGAATCATCTATGAAATCTAAAGAAACTATTCTTTATTGTGATCATTGTCATAACACTTACCATGTTGATGAATACAATCAACTTCACAATCTTAATGGTGATACTAAATTTACTATGATTCCAGATTGGTTTGAATGGGAAAGACAAGAGGTCAGGAAAGAAGTAGAGAACCATCAATACGAAACCATTACTGAAGTTTTTATTGATTCTTTACCTAATAGTACTGGTTTTTATCGTTTAGGACAAGGCAAATTAGTCCACAATCATCAGGGATTTACTTTATCAGCAATGATTAATGGCAGTGAGTTCAAATTAGAAAAACCAGTTTTATCAAAATATGGGGTTCACATAGAATATGAATATTTTGGTAAAGGTGATTGCGTTAGTTTATCAACAAACAATGACACTTATTATTTATTCCCAGTTAATCAAGATGTACCCATTAGCAAATATCATTTTGCTGCTGAAGAATTATATATCTATGAGGAGAAATTAAATGAAGCTAGAATCCATCGTCAAGAAAACGACAAAACCAGTCACCAAGCAGATGATTAAGATAGCCTTGAATGAATTAGGTATCAATAAAAACTCTAAATTAGAAGTTCATTCATCTCTTTCATCTTTTGGTTTTGTTGTCAACAAACAGTATGATGTGATTGATGCACTGGTTGAAACTATTACTCAAGGTGTTATAATTATGCCAGCCCATACTCCAGAAATGACTGAACCTACGGACTGGGAAAACCCGCCTGTTCCAGTTTCCTGGCATCAAACTATTATAGAGAATCGAAAACCCTTTGATCCTTTAGTCTTCGAACCTGAAAGAATTGGAGATATACCTAAGACATTTTTGAGATATCCTCATGTTCAAAGAACCTTACACCCTGAAGTATCATTAGCAGTCTATAATAGGACCAATGATTCTTCATGGTTAAATCATAGTTTTGATATGAGAGAATTAATCAATCCTTTATACAAATTAGTTGAAGAAAAAGGTAAAATTTTGATGATGGGTACTGATTTTTACACATGTACCTCAATTCATTTATCAGAGTTTATGTCTAAGCATGCAAGTTTAAGTAAACATGACTACCAAATAAAAATAAATGATCAAATCATAAAAAAAACCATCATCACCAAATACTTTGATGATGATGATTTGAATTTTAAAATTATTAGTGAAAGATATATAAACCAATATAAAAATACTGATGACTACAAACAAGTTCAATGTGGTTTAGCTACATTAACACTTGTAGATGCCAATAAACTATTCGAAATAGCAAAAGATTTTCACAGTCATTATAAGGTTCATTAGTTATAAGCGATATGACCATTACATCGGGTTTCTGTCCCGACTTCGTAATGGTCTTTTTTATTAAGAATGATTTGTCCTCTTCCAAAACCACCAGCAATCGGATCAACAAAAATATCGTGACCAAGTTCTTTTAATCCCTTAACAATTGAATCATCAAAATATGTTTCTAAAGCGACTTTTAATCCTTGATCCCATCTAAATCTTGGGGCATCTAAAGCCTCTTGTGGATTCATATGGTAATCTATCATATTCATAATGACTTGTAAATGTCCTTGAGGTTGCATGAATCCACCCATAACACCAAAAGGACCAATAGCTTTATCATTTTGCTTTATAAAACCCGGTATAATGGTATGGTAAGTTCTTTTTCTTGCTTGTAAAGCATTATGGTGTTCTTTATCTAGCGAGAAAGTATGTCCTCTATTTTGCAAGGATATTCCAGTTCCCTCAACCACTAATCCACTTCCGAACCCCATATAGTTTGATTGGATAAATGAAACCATATTTCCTTCTTGGTCAGCAGTAGCTAAGTAAACAGTCCCTGACGATTTATAATCAATCGGCTCCATCAGTTTCGCTTTATCAGTCAAATCTTTTTTTCTCAAATCTTTATATTCTTGACTTAATAAGTATTTAACATCCATCTTCATAAATTTAGGATCAGTTAGATATTTTTGAGTGTCTGAAAAAGCAATCTTGATGGCTTCTATTTGTTGGTGTAAAGAAGACGGAGAATCTTTAATAAATTCTTTATCCTTAAGCAAATTTAGAGCCATTAAAGCAGTCATGCCTTGACCATTTGGTGGTAATTCTAAAATATCATATCCCTTATAATCTACTGATAATGGTTCAACAAAATCACAAGAAAAACTTGATAAATCATCTTCATCAATAAAACCATCATATTTTTTCATGAAGTTTACAATATTTTTTGCTAAGTCACCTTTATAAAAACTATCAGCATTGCTAGAAGCTATTTCTTCTAAAGTTTCTGCCATTTCCTCTGACTTAAAGATATCACCAGCCTTATAGCGTCTACCATTATCAGTGAAAACTCTAAAGAAATGATTATACTCAGCTGTCTTATTATGTTTTTGATAATGCTCAATAGCTTTATCAAAATAATATCCTACAGTTTCATTTAAGACAAAACCATGTCTTGCTAGATGAATTGCTGGTTCTAAGACCTCTTCTAAAGATAAGTTTCCAAACCGTTTAATCAAGGTTGCCCAAGCCTTAGGTGTTCCAGGAACAGTCACTGGAACAAGACCATATTTAGGCATTTCATTAAAACCTCTTGCCTTTACTTTATCGATAGATATATTTCGAGAACTATAGCCAGAGCTGTTTAAACCATAAGTTTTACCTTGATAATGAATAATGGCAAAAGAATCACTACCGATACCATTGCTACAAGGCTCTACAACAGTTAATGCTGCTGCTGTTGCGACAGCTGCGTCAATAGCGTTTCCGCCTTTCTTGATAATATCAAGACCTGCTTGTGATGCTAAACCTTCAGAAGAAGCGACCACATTATTTTTCGCATAGGTTACCTTTCTACGACTAAAATACTGATTATTCATTTAAATCACCTCATAGTTATTATACCACATAAAAAAAAGTTAAAACTTATTTAGAGTTTTAACTTAATAGAACATATTTTCTATTTCTTCACGTCTCTTATTTTCTCGATAGTCTTCTCTAGTTTTTATATCATCAAAGCGAAATATTAAATAAGCTTGAACCAAAGTAATGATTCCAATAAAAACGTAATTAACAATAACAAAACCGTTGACAGCTTCAAGCATGTCCTGTCTATTGGGAGAAAAAAGTGTTCTTAATTGGGCGATAATTGAAAATCTAGTCGATGTGTAAAAAGCTATGTAGTATATGGCAATAAACATTAGTAGTCTTTCCATTAATCTTGGCAATTGATTTTGTAACATAATTCCAAAAGTTACAAAGAATATAGCAAAACTACCAACATCGACAAAGGCTGAAAACAACATAATGGCTCCTGTGTCAGGAATCAATATAAAGGCTCTTCCAATAAATCCAGTGATTAAAAAAATGTTGGTTGCATGGAAGGCAGTGATTAATCTAGTGCTCCGATAGAAAATTAAGCATAAAACATTAAATACTAAGACAGGTATTAACATAAACGGCGTATTTAAAGATTGAAATAGTCCAAATAATAAGCCGGATATTAGTATAAGGCTGATGTTGATGTTTCTACGCATAGACGCTCCTTTTTAAAAATCATAACACATTCAATTATAAAAGTAAATAAAGACTAGAAATGGATTATAACTGAGTAAACTTATAAATAATGCTTTTAACAATTTCCTTAGCCATATACATTTCTTTAACTGAAGCATACTCAAAAGGACCATGGAAATTATAACCGCCAGTACCTAAATTAGGACATGGTAAGCCCATAAAAGATAGTCTAGCACCATCAGTTCCACCTCGAATTGGTTCAATGATTGGTTCAAATCCATGTTCTTTAATGGCTTCAATAGCAATATTAATTTTACTTTGGTGATTTTTTAAGATTTCTACCATATTATAGTATGAGTCTTTAATCTGTAAATCACAAGCATGGAAACCATATTTTTTATTGATAAAATTTTGAATGTTCAAAAAGTCTGCTTTTTGCTTATCAAATAAAAGCTTATCATGGTTTCTAATAATCATCATCATTGTTGTTTTTTCAACAGTTCCTGATTGACTCACCAAATGATTAAACCCTTCATAATCCTCAGTAAGTTCTGCTTTTAGATTTTTTGGTAATAAACCATAAAATTCATTGGCTATATCCAATGAATTTATAAGTTTGTTTTTAGCGGAACCAGGATGAACTGATCTACCATAAAAAGTGAGATGAGCACTGGCTGCGTTAAAGTTTTCATAAGCAATTTCGCCAACCTTTGATCCATCCAAAGTAAAAGCGAAATCTGCATTAATTTTTTTTATGTCAATGAATTCAGTCCCTGTGCCAACCTCTTCATCAGGTGTAAATACAATAACAATATCGCCATGTTTAATCTCTGGATGTTCTTGTAATTCTTCAGCTATAGTCATGATTTCTGCTACACCTAATTTATCATCGGCGCCAAGTAAGGTTGTTCCATCCGTTACAATCAAATCATCATCTATTTTATCCAATAAATTTGGGAATTGTTTAGGATCTAAATAAATCTCTTTTTCTTCATTCAACAATAATCTTCCGCCTTGATAAGCTTTAATGATTTTAGCTTTAACATTTTTTCCGCTTGCATCAGGCGATGTATCTACATGAGCAATTAAAGCAAGGCTAGGGACTAATTTGTCAAGATTACTCGGAATTCTTCCGATGACATAACCATATTGGTCCATATCAGCCTTAATTCCCATTTGATTAAGTTCTTTTAATAAGTCTTTTAATAAAATCAATTGCTTATCCGTCGAAGGATAAGTTTTAGAATTTGAATCAGATTGGGTGTCGTAAGTTACATACTTTAAAAATCTTTCTAATAATTCCATATTTAGTATACCTCTCTTTTCCTGGTCCTATTTTAACATAGTATATTTCTTTTTATCAAATAATAATATTGAAATTATGTTATAATATCAAAAAAGGAGATGCTATGGGAAAACATTTTTTACACAAGCATCATTTAGATGATTTATTTGGAGTTCAACTTGTAAAATTAGGATTTATTATTAAGAAAACATTAAGCAAATTGAATATTACCGATCGTTTCTATGAAGGAAACTCAAAACATTATCACTATCCGAAAAAAGTCTTATGGAATATTCAAACCATGCAGGGTATCAAAGTAGAAACCTTGCAATATAAAAATCAAAATCCTAAGCATTGTCTATTGCAATTGCATGGGGGAGCTTATTTATATGATTTTAATGATAATTATAGAGACATGGCACATAAGTATATTAAAATTCATCCTGAATTTAAAGTGGTATCTCCCTATTATTCTTTAGCACCTAAATATCCTTTTCCCAAAGCCTTAAATGAAGTTTTTTCAATATATAAAAAATTGTTAGAAGAATATAAAGCAGAAAATATTATTTTTACTGGAGACAGTGCTGGTGGCGGACTAGTCTTAGCACTGGCTTATGAAATCAAAGATCAAGGTTTACCCCTACCTAAAGCAATTATTACCATGTCTGCTTGGACAGATTTTGCTGCAGAAGGAGATTCTTACAAGTATAATATGCATAAAGACATATTTTTTAGGGTGGGAGACACAAAACTAGATAAATTAGCTTATGCAGGTAATTATTCATATAAACATGACAAAGTCTCTCCTAAATATGGAGACTATAATAAACTACCTAACTTATTAATGTTTGTGGGTGGTGATGAACTGATTAAGTCCGATACCTTGGCTATAGGATTAAAACATCCAAATGCCATCGTTCATGAATTCGCTCGAATGTTTCATGTTTTTCCTCTAGGATTTAAGGTGATGTCATCATCTAGAAAAGCATGGGAGATTATTGAAGAATATTTAAACAAACAGTTCAGTGAGGAGAAAAACAATGGCAAAAACAAAGACTAGTCAAGATTGGTTTAAACTAGATAATTCAGCGAAAATATTTCCGACTGTATCTAATAGAAGCGAAACAAATACTTTTAGAGTGACCATCACTTTAACTGAGGATATCAATGCTGAAAAATTACAAGAAGCAGTCAATTTAATTCTTGAACGATATCCGATGTTTAAAGTAAAATTAAAAAAAGGTTTATTTTGGACTTACTTTGATTACAATTCAAAACCTTTTATTATACAACCCATGAACCACCAAATTTGTTCTGAAATGGACACACTAGAAAACAATGGTTACTTATTCAAAGTATATTACCACCAAAAAGACATAGCCATAGAAATGTTTCATTCTTTAGCTGATGGTGGTGGTGTTATGGAACTATTAAAATCTTTAACTTTTGAATACTTATTATTAGTAGGTAAAGAAATAACACCAGATAATTTAATTTTAACAAAGAATGAAAAACCTGAATTTGAAGAATATGAAGATGCAAATGCCAAGTTTTATGATCGTAAAAATAGAAAACATATTCCTGAACAAAAAGCTTACCGTATTAAAGGGACACACATTGATGAAGATTTTACAGGCTTGATATCAGGTGTCATTGATACAAAGCAAATGTTAAATCTTGCTAGAAGTCATGAAATGACTGTTACAGAGTATTTAACTGCTTTGATGATGTATGTAATTTATATCACTCAAATCCAATATAGAGAACATATAAAATCTAATCAAAGACCTGTAAAAATATTTGTTCCTGTTAATTTAAGAAAACACTTTCCTTCGAATACCCTAAGAAATTTTTCTAATTTTATAAAAACCGATATGGTCATGAATAAACCAGATATAACTTTTGAAGAAATAAAAGCATTGGTGAAAATCCAATTTGCCAAGGGTATAGAAAAAGAAGAACTCATTAGGAAAATGAGTGAAAATGTTGCTTTCGAAAAAAATATATTTTTGAGAATTACCCCATATTTTTTAAAAAACTTCGTATTAAAAATAGGTTATTCTATGTTGGGAATTAAATTAAATACCATGAGTTTAACCAATATTGGACGAGTGGTATTGCCAGAATCCATGAAATCCTATGTTCACGATGTCACGGCTGCAGTCTATGCGGGTAAATTTAACACAGTCAATTGTTCTATTATGACTTACGAGAATAAATTTAAAATTACCTTTACGAGATCGATTATTGAAACCAAAATTGAAAGAGAATTCTTTAGACACCTAAGAAAACAAGGATTGGATATTGAAATTGAAAGTAATTATGTGGAGGATTACGCATGAAATATTGTAATAAATGTGAAATAACCATAAAAACAAATCATGAATTTTGTCCTTTGTGCCACCAAACTCTAGAAACAACAAAAAGCGAAGAAGTTATAGAAAAATACCCTACTTATGAAGGAAACTTAAGACCAGTTAAAAGTTTGTTAAAAAAAATAATGTTGTTCTTGTCTACCACAAGTATTGTGATATTAGTGATATTAAATATCATTACAGGCTTAGAACAATTATGGGCCTTGATCCCTATTGGAAGTATCTTGTTCTTCTGGATATTTATGACAGTTGGTATATTATCAAGGCATAATATTGCATCGAAACTATTCTTTTTAACCATAGTCACTATCTTGTTTCTATATATGGTCGATGAACTATCGTTTTCTGAAGGATGGGCTTTAGATTATGTAGCACCATTATTGTTATTGACTTGTAATTTCTCAATATCATTAATCATATGGATTAAAAGAATAAACTACCGTGATTATATCTCATATCTATTATTAATTGTGATTTTTTCAATAATACCCGTTGTCTTGTTGTTGTTGAAGGTGATTAATGTTGAATGGCCTTCCTTAACTTCAGTAGCTTTTGCGGTATTTATATTTTTCTTTATTATATTCTTTTTTCCAAAATCAATTAAAGACGAAATTAAAAAAAGATTTCATGCATAAAAAAAATAGTGTTCATCGGATGATGAACACTATTTTTATATACTGATGTCTCCAGATAAACTTTTTTTACTTTTAATGGTAATTTTACGGTCATGATCCTTGTTTATAATTTTGATGTCTCCAGAAACTGATTTTAAAGATACTGATTCAGGATAAAATTCTTGCCCTATAAAATCTCCAGACACAGAATGATAGGTCAAATCTTTTGTATCTGAGTCATTGACTTTATAATCTCCTGATACTGTATTAATATTGAGTTGATTTTTTATGTGAGCTTTTTTTATTGAAAAATCGCCACTAACATTAGATACACTCATACTGTCAAAAGAAATTTCATCCAAAATTATATCTCCGGAGATATTTTTAACTTTAAAAGAATCTCCATGTACATTTCTTATTTTATAATCACCACTTATGGTATTTAGGTTTAAATCAACTAAATCTAAATCTTCAATATTTGCATCAGAAGATTTACTATTGATGTTGACTAGGTCCAATTGAACCTTTGGAACTTTTATGGTGAATGATTCTCCAGATTGTGAGAAAGATTTTATCTTGGATAGGAAACCCATTTTTCTTTCAATAGATATACAATTATGGTCTTCTTTTATAATGTAGTTAGATTTAATGATATTTTCTCCATAAATTTCAAATTCATTATTTTTGCTTTGTTTTATAATGATGTCTTCATTAATAAGTCTAATTTCAATTTTCCTAGCACTTGTTGATGTTAACAAAATATCAGAATACTTAGTGGTATTCTCTTCGTCTCCTTTTGAGTCTTTAGCCAAATCTCTAGCTAAGTCCTCAGGTTTTCCGAATTTATTAGGGATGTCCTCATCATTTAATCCCTCGTTTTTAGCTTCTTGAATCATTTGACATAAATCATCGATGATATCTTGAATATCAAAATCATTTAAACCATTATTTTTCAGTTCTTTTCTTAAATCTTCTAAGTATTTCTTCATTTTTTTTCCCTCCTTTATTGAGAATATCATAGACACCGCCAATAAAACGATCCCATTCATCTCTTAATTTTAAATAGAAATTAAATCCTTGTTCAGTCATTTTATAATACTTTCTTGGAGGTCCACCTGAGGATTCTTGTAAGTAGGTTTGAAAGTACCCCTCCTTAGTTAAACGTCTCAAAATAGGATAGATGGTGTTTTCGTTCACATCGAGATGTAAAGATATTTCATTGATGATCTGGTAACCATACATATCTTCTTGGGCAAGTTCAGATAAGACACATAGTTCAATAATTCCTCTTTTAAATTGTGCGTTCATAAGCCCTCCTTGACTAAATTATAACACAGTAGTGCGCAAGACACAATAGTTAAATGAAAAAAAGACAAGATTTTATTCTTGTCTTTATCCAACTAAGATAGATTCTTTTGGATAATCAATTTTACCTGTGTAATCTTGTTTCCAATTCTTATTGATTATTCCAAATACTGTGATTGGTCCTAAACGACCAATAAACATTAAAATAGCAAGTAAAATTTTCGTGGCTGGTAATATTTCTGTAGTGATTCCAGTAGATAAACCAACAGTACCAAAGGCAGAAAATGTTTCAAATAATATATTAAGCATTTTATTATCATAAGTCATATTGTTTGCTTCAATCAAAGAAATGACCAAAAAGAAGATGACTGTAATTGAAAATGCTAACATGGCAATGACTAAAGCTTTTATTCGATTAGCGTGATCAATAACTCTTTTATGAGTGATTAAAGGCTTACCTCTTAAGAAAGAAATAATGGAACCAAATATAACGTAAATAGTAGTGGTTTTAATACCACCACCAGTAGAGTTTGGAGATGCCCCAATAAACATAAAAGAAATAATAACGATTAAGGTGACATAATTGAATCTAGATATATTAACCGTTGAGAAACCAGCAGTTCTAGTTGTGACAGATTGAAACATAGCTTGTAACCAAGTGACTTGATTGTATTCTAAAAGTTTAATGAGTAATGTACCTGAAACAATTAAGAACAAGGTAACTTTAATGACGATTTTTGAATATAAAGTTAAATTTTTCCAATTTTTCTTTTCTAATATATCTCTAATAACAATAAAACCAATACCACCAACAATAATCATAAACATAGTGTTGATGTTTAACAATACATTGGAGCTATAAGCTTGTAAAGAAGAATCACCTAAGATATCAAAGCCAGCATTATTAAAACTTGAAATTGAATGGAAGGCTGATATACCCAGAGCTTCCAAAAAAGGAAAATCTTGTATAAAAACAATAAAGTTAATACCCATTCCAATAAATTCAATGATAAAAGTAACAATGATAATAGATCTAACAAGTTTAATCATTCCACCATGAGTAGGCTGATTTAAAGCTTCTTTGACTAAATATCTTTCTGTAACACCAATTTTAATACCTAATATAACCAATACGTAAACAGCAATAGTAACAATACCTAAACCACCAATTTGAATGAGTAAGGCTAAGACGACTTTCCCGTAAATTGTAAAAGAATCACCGATGCTGCTAATAGTAGATAAACCAGTTACACAAACGGCTGATGCTGATAAGAAAATAGAATCATACCATGATAAAGATCCGCTAGCAACGGTGGTATAAGGTAGTTTTAGTAGGATAGATCCAATGACAATTATAGAAAAAAAACTTAAGAGAATAATAATCAAAGGCGAAAATTTTCTTTTCTTCATAGAGTGTCCTCCATTCGACAAGTTATATAAATTATACACCGGAACTTTTTTTTTAGCAAATCATCTTTTATCATTTTTATAATCATATAAATTTGTTATAATGGATGGGTAAAGGAGAGTGTATGTTAGTATTGGTTGGGCCGAGTGCCTCAGGAAAAACTGAATCTGCTAAAATCATGATGAACAAGTATCCTATTTCTAGGGTGGTAACATGTACCACCAGACCTAAAAGAGTCAATGAAATTGATGAATTTGATTATCATTTTTTATCGTGGGAAGAATTTTTATTAAAGAAAAAACAAGGTTATTTTATCGAAACTGCACATTATAATCAGTTCCATTATGGAACACCTAAAAATGAACTAGCAGATGATAAATTTATCATATTAGAACCTAAAGGTTTACAATCGTTTCTTAAACTTGATATCCCTATAGTCGCCATTTATTTAAAAACTAAAGAAGAAATTCGAATTGAAAGAATGAAAGAAAGAAAAGACAAAATAAAAGATATCAAAGAAAGGATAAAAGAAGATAAAAAAGAATTTAATTTAAAACATATTCAAGGATTAGATTTGGTGATTGATACAACGAATTTAAGTTTGTCTGAAGTGGCTGACTTAATCTATAAAAACTATATAGATATATTAGAAAAAAAGAAAGCTAAAATCAATCAATTATCTTTATTTGAGGATTAATAATGAATATTACTATTAAAGATGCACAGATAGAAGATAGTCCTTTAATCTTAGATTTTATTAAGGGTATCGCTGCTTATGAAAAACTTGAAGACCAAGTAGAAGCAAAGCTAGAAGATATTAAAAAATCCATTTTTATTGATCAAGATGCCCATGTTATTATTGCCTATGCAGATAATCAACCTGTTGGATTTGCCCTATATTTTTATAATTATTCGACATTTAAGGGTAGAAAAGGTTTGTATCTAGAAGACTTATTTGTATATGAAAGATATAGACATTTAGGTATAGGTAATCAACTCTTTGATTTCTTAAGAGAAAAAGCAAAAAAAGAAAATTGTGGAAGAATGGAATGGGTTTGTTTAAATTGGAATCAAAAAGCCATTGATTTCTATTTAAAAAAACAAGCTATACCCATGAAAGAGTGGACAATTTTTCGGATTGATGAAACAAATTTATAAAGCATAAGCAAAGTATTTGAAATACCCTTAGGGGCATGTTAAAATATACAAGAATTTAAATCAAATTAGGAGGAAGACATTATGCCAGTACAAGTAACAGCTGACACATTTAAAAAAGAAGTATTAGAATCAGATATTCCAGTTATCGTTGATTTCTGGGCAACTTGGTGCAGACCTTGTTTAATGATTGCACCAATCTTAGAAGAAATCTCAGAGGAATTTGAAGGAAAAGTTAAAGTAGCTAAAATCAATGTTGATGAAGAAGGCTATTTAGCTAACCAATATAGAGTATCAAGCATACCAACATTATACTTATTTGAAAATGGGCAAGTTAAAAATCAAGTGATCGGATTAATGAGAAAAGAAGACTTAATTAAAAAATTAGGTATTTAAGAATGCATGATGTTATCGTGATAGGCGGGGGCCCAGCTGGTGCATCCGCCTCTATTTATTTACAAAGATCAAAATTAGATGTATTACTCATTATGAAAGACCATGGTACTTTAGAAAAAACAGGACATATCGATAATTACTGGGGTTTTTCTGATACTATGGACGGAAAAGAACTTGTTATCAAAGGATTAGAACAAGCCAAAAGATTAGGTGTACAAATAAAAGAAGAAGAAGTACTTGATATTGAAAAGGATTTGTTTGGCGAACATAAATTCACTGTCAAAACCGACAAAGAAACCTATGAAGGAAAAACTGTTCTTTTAGCTACAGGACAGTCCAAACCTAATTTACGTGTTAAAGGTTTTAAAGAATATACAGGTAAAGGTATATCTTTCTGTGCCATTTGTGATGGATTTATTTACCGCAATAAAAAAATAGGTGTGGTGGGTAATAAAAAGTTTATGTCTGAAGAATTAGAAACCTTATCAAATTTCACCAAGGATATTACTATATTTACAGATGCTAATGAGTTAACTGTAGATGTGGGTGATTATAAAGTCTGCCATGGAAAAATCACTGAAATAAAAGGTGATGAAGTCATAAATCAAGTCATTACAGAAAACAACACTTATGATGTTGATGCTTTATTTATAGCGATGGGAACCCCATCAGCCAATGATTTTGCATTAAGAATGGGTGCTATCATTGATAAAAATAACATTGTCGTTGATGATAAACACATGACAAATATTGAAGGCTTATTCGCTGCAGGTGATTGTATTGGTGGTTTATTGCAAATTGCTAAAGCAGTGAGTGATGGAGCACATGCGGCCTTAGCTATTAATAAGTATGTGAGAGCTTTATAGCATATTGGTAATTAAAAAGATAATATAATAATCAAGATGTGAGAATAACACATATAAATTCTATGTGTTTAATCATATCTTTTCTTTTTACTTATATTTATTTTTTTAAAAAATCGACTTTCAATGAGATATTAATTAATATAATAAGTCATTATTGATTTCTATCAGATTTTATATATCTAAACATATATGCTATAATAAATTTATTCATATTTTGTAAATATATAAGCATAAATTCAATGTTTTTTTTAAAGAAAGGATGAGTTCATATGGCTTTAGATGATAATAAAGGCACCACCTATAATCAAACAAGAATTTCAAATAGTGATCGTCATCACAGCACTCGATATAATGCTATAGATAAGGGACAAGATGAAGATCTTAAACGCTTCGAAGCAATGAATCGACGTAATTGGATTTCAGTCATTACATTTATTGGTATCATTGTCGCGATTATTTTATTCTTTATTATTAAATCTTTCTTATAGTTTAAAATTATCAGATATATTATATTCATAAGATTCTGTTTTTTTATCATTAACGATTTAAAATCACTATTTTTTAATGCTTTAATAAATTTTTTTCTTTTATGCGCTCATCAAAATCAATTCTTTGAAAACTAGGTAATTTTAATAAAACATAGAATCTTTTTGTCTTTATTTATTTGTTTATTTATAAGTTAAATAAGTTTTTTTAAGAAGAAGATTGTATTATTATCCTTTTCTTTTGTAACCTACTGTAAAATATCTGTATGACACATTCATAATCTTGATATATTAAAATATAAAACTTATACTATAATTGATTTTAAAGGGGAGTGAATAATATGAAAAAGAAAATATTATTAACATTATCTTTACTTATATTGATCTTTACCTTAGGTGCTTGTTCGAATTTGGATAGTGAATCTACGACATTATCTAATACCGAAGGAACAACTACAGAAGAAATGGCGATTATGACATCACAGACAGAGGAGACAACAGTTCATATTGAAAATCAGTGGAATGCATATTTTCCGACTTATGATAATTATGATCCGGAAATATTTGTATATGCAACAGTCTTTATTTGGTTTAATTATGATACCTCAGAAGCTGGAAGTACCATAGCTGAAAAAAAAGAATTTTATGAAACGAATAACCAAGAGTATTATGATGAGCTTGAATTAGAAAACCTTAGCCATGATGATTTATTCATTTCAATGTTTTCTACACTAGTTATGTTAACTTATCGAACCAAAGTAGCTTTGTTTAATGATTTTAGTGATTTACAAAATATCTATCAAACAGGAAAAACAAGTCAGCCTTTGATAGAATTAAATACTGTAATGAAATCATATTTTTTAACTTTAGAAGATACTATTGATGATCTTATTGAGTTGACTGATATGTATTTCAATACGGAGATTATTTTTGATTCTATATCAGTGACTCATGTTGATTTATTGACTGGTCATGGTGGGCAAAATAATGTGATTGTGATAGATAATTATGATGATTATTTATTATCTTTTCCAGAAGACAATTATGATTTAAGTGCATCATATTTTAATGATTACGATTTAGTGATTATGACATCTGAACAATCTAGTTCCGTTCATATACATGAAGCAACTGATGCATACTTTATCAATGAGAATACCTTGGAAATTGTCATATCTGCAACGTTATCCTTAATTACTACGACAGACTTGGTTTCAAGCACGATTGTGGTTTCATTAGAAAAAAATACGGTTGGGATCAATACCATTATTAAGCCTCGTTTTGATTTTTACTACCCGAATGGTGCTTACGCGGATAGACCATACCACAATACAATAGATTAAAGAACCATATTAAAAACTCATCGACTTAATATCGATGAGTTTTTTTCTGTAGGGAAAATAATTATATAAAGGTTACTTCTCTGTAACGCACTATCTAATAATTATCCAATTATTTTTTATTGCATGCTTCTCTAGTTCTTTATCAGGGTTAACCGCAAAAGCATTACCAACCATTTCTAATACAGGAATATCATATCCATTGTCAGCATAAGCTTTAGATGCTTTTAAGTCAGCTTGTGGGAAGTGCTTCAAAATCATCTCTCTTTTTTTGTCTTCAATAATAACTTCAATATCTTTTGAAGATAGAATTTCGCCATTTTTCATTGATTTGGAACCAATAATAGTATCAAATCCATCATTTTTAAATGCTTGTAAGATAATATCTAAATTTCCAGATAATAAAACAATATGAAAACCATTTTTTTTATCTTCTTGAATTTGAGTTTTGAGGGGGTGGAAAACAACTGATTGGATGTTATGATAATGATCAATTAAAAACTGATCTAATGATTCTCTAGATATAGACCTAAATAAGTCAGCTGTTTTTCTCATTGTATAAGGATTGATTCTTCTTTTATCCCAACCAAATATTTTTAGTTTATATAAGATATATCTCCATACAAAACCATACCAAATCTTTTTATACATGGCCTTATTTAATTTTTTCTTTTTCCATAACTTATAAAGTAAAGGTAAAGTTTGTTTTGAGACATAAGTGCCGTCAAAATCATAAATTGCTAGTTTCATGTAAACTCCTTTTTTGAATTATATCACAATAAATATAAAATATTCTATCTGAGAGCGAAATTTCTTTATGATTTTCAAATATATGGTATAGTGTAATGTATGCAATTTTTTGGAGGAACAAATTTTATGAGAAACAAATCAATCATCAATGTCGCTGTGGTAGCCCATGTCGATGCAGGTAAATCAACTTTAGTTGATGCCTTACTACAACAATCAGGAGTCTTTCATGATAAAGAAATCTTAATAGAACAAGTCATGGATTCCAATGATCTTGAAAGAGAAAGAGGAATTACAATCTATTCTAAAAATTGTGCAATTGAACACAAAGGCACAAAGATTAATATCGTTGATACTCCAGGACACGCTGATTTTTCAAGCGAAGTTGAGAGAATCATTAAGACTGTTGACACAGTCATCTTGCTTGTTGATTCATCTGAAGGACCTATGCCTCAAACAAGGGTGGTTTTACATAAAGCTTTAGAAAGAGGATTAAAACCGATAGTATTTATCAATAAAATTGATAAATCTGATCAAAGAGCCATAGAAGTTGTGGATGAATGTTTTGATTTGTTTTTAGATTTAGGGGCTAACCACGAACAATTAGATTTTCCAATAATTTATGGCCAAGCAAGAGATGGTATTGCTTTAGAAAATTTAGAAGATGAAGGTGAGAACTTAGAACCTTTATTTGATTTGCTATTAAAACACACTCAAGCTTATCCAGATAATTCTGACGAACCTCTACAATTACAAATATCATCATTGTCTTATGACGACTATTTAGGAAGATTAGGGATTGGAAGAATAACTAGAGGCACCTTAGAAACTAAGAAAAATTATGTTCTAATTAAAAGAAATGGCTCAGAAGAAAAAGTTAAAGTGAATCATATTTATGTGAACGAAGGACTAAGCAAAGTTGAAAAAGACAAAGCTTATTCAGGAGATATTGTAACCTTCAGTGGGATATCTCATATTTCTATTGGTGAAGTCATTTGTGATGAATCCATGGTTGAACCTATGGAGATGATTGATATAGAAAAACCTACATTATCTATGAACTTTTTAGTCAATGATGGTCCTTTTGTTGGACGAAGTGGTCATTTAGTAACAACCAGACAAATAAGAGATCGATTGATGAAAGAATTAGAAACCAACATTGGTTTAGAAGTGGAAGAAATCGATAATGGTTATAAGGTCAATGGAAGGGGAGAACTTCACTTATCTATTTTACTAGAAAATATGAGAAGAGAGGGCTTTGAACTTTGTGTGTCGAAACCTGAAGTATTGTATCAAGTAGATGATGAAGGTAATAAATTAGAGCCTTTTGAAAAAGTCATTGTATCATGTCCAGATGAATATAGTGGACAAGTGATTAGTGCACTCAATATGAAAAAAGGAACCATGCTTGCCATGGATAGTGAGACTGGTTATACTAAATTAGAATATCTTGTTCCAACAAGAGGATTAATAGGTTATCGAAGTGAATTTATCAACTCTACGAGAGGCATGGGAGTGATGGAAAAATCATTTGCTGGATATGATTTGTTTGCTGGACCTATTGAGCAAAGAAGAAATGGCGTTTTTATAGCAAAAGAAGCTGGAAAAACAATGGCATATTCCCTATTCAATCTATCTGAAAGAGGAAGAATGATGGTGGATCCGGCCACAGATGTATATGCAGGGATGATAGTTGGTTTAAATTCAAGAGATAATGACTTGGTGGTAAATCCATGTAAAAATAAAAATTTAACCAATGTGAGAGCTAGTGCATCAGATGAAGCCATTAAATTATTGGATCCTTTGAAGTTAACTATGGAAGAAGCCTTAGAATTTATTGGGCAAGATGAACTTGTAGAAATCACACCCGACGCTATTCGTTTAAGAAAAAAGGTCTTGGATGAAATTGAAAGAAAAAGATATAACAAACAAATGATGGACTAATACCAGACTTAATCTGGTATTTTTTTTAATTGTATTTACTATTCAAAGTGGATATAATGTAGTCATAGGAGGTTTTACATGATTTATACAAAAGACCTAAGTAAGTACTATAATAAAAAGTCTAGAGGCATTATTGATCTTTCCTTAGATATTAAAGAAGGAGAAATATTTGGGTTTATAGGTCCTAATGGAGCTGGGAAATCAACGACAGTTAGAACCTTACTTAATTTCATTTTTCCGACCTCTGGACAAGGTAAGATCATGGATTTAGATATTGTTAAGGATTCAGTTTTAATAAGGAAAAATGTTGGCTATGTACCTTCAGAAGTTCATTATTACAATGATATGATTGTTGAAGATTTTTTAAAATATTCTACAGATTATTATACAGATGATTATCAAGAAAGATTGTATGAATTGTCTGATAAACTTGAATTAGATTTGAAAAGAAAAATTGGGGATTTATCATTTGGTAATAAAAAGAAAGTAGCCATTGTTTTAGCCCTTGTATATCAACCAAAAATATTGATTTTTGATGAACCAACTTCAGGTTTAGATCCTTTGATACAATCCGTCTTTTTTGAATTGCTAAAGAAGGAAAAAGAAAGAGGAACTACCATCTTCTTTTCATCTCATGTCTTATCTGATGTTCAAAAGATATGTGATCGTGTTGGTATAATAAAAGAAGGTAGATTAATTAAAGTCGAAACAATAGATGATATTTTAAAAAACAAAGCTAAAAACGTAAGAATTCAATCAGATGATTTTAATTTAATCGAAGACGAACATGTTATTGATTTAAACATAGTGAATAATCGATATCATTTTACTTTTACTGGAAATATTTCAGATTTATTAAAGAAAATAGCTGACTATCATATTGAAGATATTTCTATTACTGAACCTACATTAGAAGAAATATTCATGCATTATTATGATATGGGTGATCAATCATGAAACATTACATAAAAAATGAGTTTATTAGACAATATAAATCTTTAATTTTATGGACTGCTATTGTATGTGGTTTATCCATATTAATGTTAAGTATGTATCCAGCTTTTAAAGATTCAATAGGACAAATGGAGTCAATGTTATCTGCTTTTCCTGATGGCTTTTTAGAAGTTTTTGGACTTGGGGAAGGCGGCTTAAATATTAGCGATGCTTATGGTTGGTATGGAATGGAAGGTTATTTGTTCGTGACATTAATCGGAGGTTCCTATGCTGCTTTATTGGGATCAACCATCTTATCAAGAGAAGAGGATGATCAAACCATTGAGTTTTTATTATCAAAACCTATTTCTAGAAATCAAATTCTCTTAGGGAAGGGTTTGGTTGTAGTCATTAACTTGATTTTGATGACCATGGTTTCATTTATAACATTGATCTTAACCTTTCTTATTATTGATGAAATTCGATTTACAACCATCCTTTTGTTAGTAATAGGCCCATTTTTATTACAGGTCATTTTTGCAAGTATATCCTTTGTTATTTCTATTTTTGTAACAAAATCAAGACAAGTGATGAGTATTTCTTTAGGTCTTGTTATTGGGTTGTTCTTTTTAGATGTTATTGCGACGCTAACAGATCAATTTGAATTTTTAAAATATTTTACACCTTATGAATATGTAAATGCTGTTGATATTATCAATAATCACGCCATCCATTGGATATATCTAATTATTTCTCTGGGTCTCATTATTTTAAGTGTTTTTTCATCTTGGTATTTTTACAATAAAAAAGATATCTTACTATAAAAAAAGAGCTATAAGATTTTTAAGTCTTATAGCTTTTATTTTGCTTATTTATGTAATAGTAAAATCATTTCTCTTAATAGTTTCGCTGCTACAGCAGTAGAAACATCTGTGGGATCAATTTTCGGAGCTAGTTCAACGATATCAGCCCCAACAACATGATTTAGTTTTTCAAATAACTTTGTTGCATGTAAAATTTCTTTAAATGATATACCACCTGGTTCTGGAGTGCCTGTTCCAGGCATAACTGATGGATCTAATACATCTAAATCGATGGTGATATATACTGGAGAATCTTTGATCTCATCAATAATTTTTTCTAAGGTGTCTATAGAAAATTTTTCCATATATGTATGACCGTCTTTTGCGAATTGGAATTCGTGTTTATATCCTGAACGTATACCGAATTGATAAATTCTATTATCACCTAAGATGTCATAGCATCTTTTAATCACGGTAGCGTGAGATAACTTCATGCCAAGAAATTCATCTCTTAGGTCTGTATGTGCATCTAAGTGAATAATTTTTAAGTCTGGATATACTTCATGATAGGCTTTAACCACTGGATAAGTCACTAAGTGTTCTCCACCAATCATCATTACTTTCTTATGATCTTTTAGTATATTTTTGCTTGTATTATAGATGGTATCTAGAGATGTTTTAACATCGCCCATAGGAATTTCTAAATCACCTATATCAGCTGTTTTGTAATCTTTTAAATCCATATCTTTATAGGGTGAATACCATTCAATACCTATAGACTCAACTCTAATGGCATTACCAGCAAATCTTGTGCCTGGCCTATAAGATGTGGTTGTATCTAGTGGTGCTGAGAATAGAACCACTGAACTTTCTTCATATTCTTTATCACAACTTTGAAATGATAAATCTACTTTATTATAATTCATTGTTTTCCTCACTATATTTTTCCCAATTTTCTTTATCAACGATGGTTATCATCGCATCTTCTAAGTCTGAATGTAATGCTTTACTTTTGTTTGAATAAAATTTAATGTCATCTATAACATCTTGAGTGATGACTTCACCAGGAATGACAATTGGAATTCCAGGTGGATAAATCATTACGGATTCGCCGGCAACTTCATTTACCGCATCATCCAATGAAACAATTAATTTTGGTGCGTGGTATGCATCTCTTGGTCGAGAATATGTTTCAGGAAACATATATTCAAATTCAACTTTAGGTAATTTATCTCTAAATTCATGATAGTATTCAGATAAACTTAAGAAACCTTTATAAAGTCTATCTAAGTCTTTTTTACTTGTTCCTATTGTGACTATGGCAAGAATAATATGAGATTCAGCTAATTCTAACTGAATATTATATTTTTCTTTCATCAACTGATATACTTCAAATCCAGATAATCCTAACTCAGATACTTTAATAATGATTTTTGTCTCATCAAAATCAAAACATCCTTTTTTCTTCATGTATTCTTTGTCTACAACAGTAATACCAGGAATATTTTTCATTCTCTCTCTTGTTTCATGAGCCATATCAAGAATTTTTCCTATTTTTTCTTCGCCCTTAAAATACATAGTTTTTCTAGCTACATCTATACTAGCCATTAAAAGAGAAGATGGAGATGTTGATTGCAACATATTCAATGTCGCTCTTAATTTTTGGTGATTAATACGTTTTCCTTGTGTTAATATCACTGAAGATTGAGTAAATGATCCTGCTGTCTTATGCATAGATGTGGCCGCGATATCTGCGCCAGCTTCCATGGCTGAAAGAGGCATTTTTTGTGAAAAATAAAACTGAGCACCATGAGCTTCATCTACCATTACAATGATGTCGTTCTCATGAGCTAAATCAGTTATTTTTTTTAAGTCAGAAATGACTCCAAAATAAGTAGGGTTAATCACAAAAACAGCAACAGCATCAGGATGATCTTTAATGGCTTTTTCCACTGATCCATAAGTAATATCATTAGCAATACCTAGATCTTGATCAATATTAGGTTTAATAAAAATAGGTACAGCACCTGATAATATTAAACCATTAATCACTGATTTATGAACGTTTCTAGGTAATATGATTTTATCATTTGCCTTACAAACTGACATAATCATAGCTAAAATACCAGTGGTAGTTCCATTGGTGAGAAAATATGATTTTTCAGCATGACAAGCATCCGCCATAAGATTTTCAGCATCTCTAATGACGCCTGTTGGTTTATTTAAATGATCTAATCCAATAGGTGAATTTGAATCCAGCAAATAGGTTCTTTTTCCTACATATCTAATAAGATCATTATCGATTTTACCAAGCTTATGACCTGGCACATCAAATGGAGCTACACGAGATTTACCGTATTCTTTTAGTTTTGTGAAAAATGGTGTTTTTACATGTTTGTTATTAATCATTGACATTCCCTTCTTTTTATTGTTTCAATAACAAAATAATAACATAAATTTGTTATTTTTCAATTAAAAAAGACTTTTGTATACTATAAAAATAAAAATTTTATGTTATTATTACTTTTTCGTATTCGGATTGCCTTTATTATTTAATTTATAATCAAAGATTATGATGAAAGGATACCTTGTTTATGTTAAAATAGTTTGGGGTGTGACTATGGAAAAATATAGAAAAAAACTAGATACTATTGATCAAAAAATGAAAGAGTTGTTTCTTGAAAGAATGGAAGTTGTTATAGAAATTGCGAAATATAAAAAGCAACATAATTTACCAGTAGAAGATCAATCAAGAGAAAATCAAATGTTCCAAGAATTATTTGTTAATGATCCAATTTTAAAAGATTTGTATACAAAATTTTTATTAGAAATTATTGCAGTGTCTAAGATATATCAAGAGACGCTGATGAAGGAGGAATAAATGAAATTTATAGATTTAAGAAGTGATACCGTTACAAGCCCAACAAACGAAATGCGTAAAGCTATGATGGAAGCCGCTGTAGGAGATGATGTTTTTAGTGATGATCCAACCATGAATGAGCTAGAAGCCTTAGTTGCTAAGACTTTAGGAAAAGAAGCGGGTGTTTTTATTCCCTCGGGCACTTTTTCAAATCAATTGGCTTTGTTTACTCATTGTCAACAAGGACAAGAAGTCATTGTAGATCAATTTGCACATATAGTTCAACATGAATCTGGAGCTTCACCTATATTATCTGGAGTCCAGTTATTCACTTTAGAAAGTGATTTGGGTATATGGGATTTAAATAAGTTAGATAAAATGATTAAGAAAAGAAGTATTTCATCGACAGAAACTAAATTAATATGTATCGAGAATGCTTATAATGGTAGAGCTTTACCTCTAGATTATTTTGAAAAAGTTAAAAATATAGCGGATAAACACCAAGTCAAAGTCCATCTAGATGGAGCAAGAATTTTTAATGCAGCCCTTGCTTTAGATGTTCAAGTTAAAGAAATTGCCAAGTACGCTGATACGGTTAGTGTTTGCCTTTCTAAAGGCTTATGTGCGCCAGTAGGTTCAGTATTGGTTGGACCTAAAGATTTTATTGATCAAGCGAGAATGAAAAGAAAAATCATGGGTGGTGGTATGAGGCAAGTTGGGATATTAGCAGCTGCAGGAATCATCGCAGTGGAAAAGATGTCAAAAAGACTTCATATAGATCATGAAAATGCTGCATACATGGAATCTTTATTAGAAGAAATTCCCCGTATAATCATTGATAAAAGACAAAGAGACATCAATATGGTTTTCTTTGATATTGAAGATAATAGAAAACATAATTTACAAGACTATATGTTTAAAAATGGCGTAAAAATATTAGAATATGAAAACGGATTTAGGTTTGTTGCTCATAAAGATATAGATAAAAAAGAAATCAAAATAGCTATAAATTTAGTAAAGGATTTTTTTCAATAACAAGTGTTATTGTTTCTTGAAAAAAGGCTTGGTTTGATATTTTGATTGTGTTATAATACTTTTGTTCATTATGAAAATAAATAAAATGGAGGATAGATAATGATTTTTCACAAAGCAAAAGGGTTACAAATTGATGGAAAAAAAGAACTTTGTAAGAAAAGTCCTTTAGTGGATTATTTGAATCCAAACACAGTTTATATCCCGTTGGTTCATAGAAATTTAAAGCTTGAACCTAAAGTCAATGTCGGAGACTTAGTAAAAATCGGTCAAGTTATAGCTGAAGTCACAGGCTACGGTTCTTTTATTTCACATGCATCTGTGAGTGGTGAAGTAAAATCGATAAAAAAAGTATGGCATGCTAGCGGTAAAATGGTAGATGCTATTGAAATTGAGAATGATCATAAAAATACTTTAGATGATCAAATTCAAGAAAGAAAAAATGTTAATGAATTAAGTAGAGAAGAATTGATTGACATCATGAAAAATGCTGGGTTAACCGGTTTAGGTGGGGCTGGATTTCCTACCTATATTAAATATCAAACCAAATCTAAGATTGATACAGTCATTATTAATGCTGTAGAATGCGAACCTTATTTAACATCGGATTATCAATTTATTATTAAATTCCCGGAAAAAATGTTAAAAGGTGCAACTTATATGATGAGAGCAGCAGAAGCTGATGAAGTCGTTGTTGCATACAAAGCCTATAATCAAAAAATTGAGGATGAATTAAATAAGTTAACAGATAAGTATCCTCATGTAAAATTATCACCAATGAAGGATGTATATCCTGCAGGTTGGGAAAAATATATAGTTGAACAAGTCACTGGAAAAACATATACTGGTTTACCTGCAGAAGCTGGAGTTATTATGAACAATGCAGCAACAGCTATAGTATTTGCTGATGCAGTTGAACAAAATATTCCATTAATTTCAAGACCTGTAAGTATTACTGGAGAAGGCATAAAAGAACCTAAAACTTTCTTAGTGCCTCTTGGAACTAAAGTAGCTGAACTTATTAATCAATGTGGCGGATACATTGATGGCTTAGATCCTTTACAAGCTAATTACATCGCGGGTGGACCTATGACAGGCCGTGCGATTTTTATTGATGACTTAATTGTTAATGATACTTTAGGTGCTGTAATTATTAAACCGTTTAAAACTTGGGATTATCCTGAGTGTTTGGGTTGTGGAAAATGTGCAGATGTTTGTCCTGTATATTTAACACCTACGGAAATTAAAAAAGCATTTGATAGAAAAGATGTGAAATTATTAGGATTATTAGATGCTAATAAATGTATTGAATGTGGATTATGCTCATATGTATGCCCATCTCACATTGAAATTACTGAAGCTGTTGGTAAGGGAAAAGACTTACTAAGGAAAGGAGCTAAATAATGGCAAGATTTGCTGGCGGAAAAGCCCCATTCTTAAGAATATCTGACCAAGGAAAAAACACCAATACCATCATGAGAGATTTCATGATTGCTCTATTGCCTGTAATATTGTTCTCTTGGTATAAGAATGGTATTCAAGTTTACATGGATGGAAATATCAATTTCTTTGAAATGCTATATCCATTATTATTAATCCTTTTAGGTGGATTTTTATCTGTTCTTATGGAAGCTATTTTCTTTTATATCACAGATAAAGAACATCGTTCTTTCTCAGATGTCAAAAAGAAATTAGGAACATCATATGCAGCTATACCTGGTTTAATATTAGGATTGTTATTACCGGTTTATACCCCAATATGGGTATTAATGGTTGCGGCATTTATGGCAACAATAGTAGGTAAAATGTTATTTGGTGGATTCGGTCATAATGTCTTTAATCCTGCATTGTTAGGGTATGCTGTAGTTGGATTTACATTATCAGGTTTTATAAATGATGCTGGTGGCGTTTTAAACGGATCTGAAGTATTTATTGATTCTTATGCTGGAGCAACTCCTCTTGGAGTTTTAGCACAATTTAGAAATAGTGGAAATCCATTCACTTATCAAGCGCTTGTTGAACCTTATGGTAATTTATGGAACTTCTTTATTGGCACCATACCTGGTGCTCTAGGTGAAACTTCTGCCTTAGCAATCTTACTTGGTGGCATTTACCTAGCAGTTCGTAAAATTATTAAATGGTATACACCTGTTGTTTATATCGGTACAGTATTTGTTTTATCTTGGTTTATTGGAATGATTGCTGGAGATGCTGGTTTATGGTTCCCAACATATTCAATTTTATCTGGTGGTGTATTCTTTGCGGCTGTCTTTATGATTACTGAGCCAGTCACCACACCTACCAATTCACTAGGTAAAATAATATTTGCATTATTCTTAGGGGTTCTAACAGTATTATTTAGATTTGTTGGTAACTTACCTGAAGGTGTTGGTACTTCATTAATATTAATGAATATATTCGCAATCCCAATTGATACATATTCTGCGATTATTAGAACTAAAGGGTTTAAGAAAACAACAATTCCTTATGCATCCGTTCTTGCAGGTATCTTATTAATACTATTAGTTTATACACTGATTGCTTCAAAGAATTTATACACAGCTTTATTACCAATCCTAAGTACATGGGGGGTAATGTAATATGAAACAATTTTTTAATAAAAACGGAATGGTCTTAACTTTATCAGCAATTTTACTTGTTATCTTTGTATTTGGTGGAATGTATTCAAGATACATGTCTACTCAATTAGATTCACATATTGAAGAATACGAACAAGAACAAGCTGAAAAAGAAGCTGAAGAAGCTTTAAGAAAATATCGTCAATCATTAATAGACTTAGTAGATAATGGCGTAGAGTTACAAGACTATACTTCAAGCCAAGTAGAACGATTATATGCCACACCTGAAACAGGCGTTGAATATCAACCACAACTAATAGAAGCTTATCAAGTTTTAAATGATAGTGATCAAGCCATTGCAGTTGTATATGTTATTGAAACCATTGGCCGTTCGGAAGGTGTTAGAGTCGCATACTCTATTTCACTTGAAACTGATCAAGTAACGGATATAGTTGTTGTTTCTCATAATGAAACTACTCAAGTAGAAAATGATTACTATAATTTATTGGATGAAAATTTCTTCAATCAATTTAATAACTTAGATTTTAATGTGGTTGAACTAGGTTTTGACTCAGTATCAGGTGCTACATCTTCATCAGAAGCATTTGAAACCGGTTTAAACTACGCTAGAGTTTTATATGCAAATGATTTTGACTTTGAAATTCCTCAACCAACAATTGAATTTGTATTCAATTCAATGGTGTTTAATTATGACTTATCTACAATTACAAGTTTTGAATTGGTTGCAGATGTTAGCTTTGATGGTGGAAATAAACAAGCTTTAATCGGATTCGATACTGCTTATAATTTTGTTCAAGTATTGCAAGGTGACACATTAACTGAAGATGAACAATTGGCTTTTGCATCTCAAGCTGAAGCAGCAAGTACAATTACTGAAATGGTAGAAGTTCTTGCTTATGATGATGATAACCAAGTTATTACGATAAAGGTCTTTGGCTTTAATAAAAATGGTATCACATTGGATGTTCAACTGAATGCATCTGGTACTTCAGTGACAAGTATTTCAATGGTTTCAACCAGTGAAAACTACGACTCTGAATATTATGGTGGTTATGATGGAGATCCTGCACCCGCAGTAGAAGATGCATATATTAATGAGTTTAATACGAATGGAACTGTTTTAGATGCTGTAGCTGGAGCAACAAGAACTTCTGAAGCTATGACGGCTGCTGTTGAGTGGGCTAAAAACTTTGGTGCTTCAAGCGGTGTAGTTGATGTTAGTGTAGATGCTTTTGATTTTAACTATGATTTAACAACACTTGTAGATTATCCATTTGTAGCTGATATCACTTTTGATTCAGATAAACAAGCAACTATTTTAGTAGGTGCTGATTATAATTATGGCGGTTTAGTATCTGGTATTGAACCTGGTCAAGATGTTATTAATGCTTTAACTGATCCACTAGAAGCTGCTAACTCAATTGATGATATGGTCGATATTATTTCTTATGATTCTACAAATCATACAATTGAGATCCTTGTTTTTGGTTTTAATAGAGACGGTATAACCTTATTAGCACAACTAAACAACGATGAATCACTTGTTGAATCTGTATCTATAGTTACAACTAAAGAAAATTATGATTCTGAGTACTATGGTGGTTATGATGGCGATCCTGCTCCTGCAGTGGAAAACGGATTTATCAATCAATATAATACTGATGGTACAATTATTGATGGAGTAGCTGGCGCAACTAGAACTTCAAATGCCATGACAGCTGCTTTAGAATGGTTAAATACATTCATGAATGGAGGTAACTAAGATGAATAAAGGTTTAATTTCAGGATTAGTTTTACTGACATTAGGATTAGTTTGTGGATTATTATTGGCTGTTGTCAATGGATTCACTGAAGAAAGAATTGAACAAGAAGAACTAAGATTAAAATTTGAAGCTATTGAAGAGTTTTATACTATCAGTGAATATACTTTAGATTTAGTAGAACTCGGTGGTGGAGAAAGTATTTATGTTTTAAGAAAAGCTGATGTGATCGAACATTTAGTGTATTCTTTGAAAGCACAAGGTTATGGTGATGAAGTTGAAATGTTGGTGGCAGTTAATAGTGACCTATCTATTGAAGGTTATACCGTCACATATCAAAATGAATCGCCTGGTATTGGAACGAAAATTGTTGGTAACGATTTTAATTATTCACAAGCAACTGACTTATCAACATTTGATTCTATCTCTGGAGCAACTGTTTCTTCAACCGCTGTAAAGACAATTTTTACTGAAGTTGCTGATAGGGTAGAAGCTGACTTTGGAGGTGCTTTAAATGAATAAAAGTGAAAATTTCTTAAAAGGTTTATTCAAAGAAAATCCATTATTTGTTGGGTTATTAGGAATGTGTCCATCACTTGCAGTGACAACATCAGTTGAAAATGCATTAGGGATGACCATCGCAGTTGTCTTTGTTTTAGTATTATCAAATTTATTGATTTCTTTAATAATGAGTAATAAAAAATTAGCTGAGCTTGTCAAACCAGTTAGAATTCCAGTTTACATTGTTGTTATCGCAACACTAGTTACTGTAGTTGAAATGTTAATGCATGCTTATTTAATTAGTTTGTATAAATCATTAGGTATTTTTATTCCTTTAATCGTTGTAAACTGTATTATCTTGGGTAGAGCAGAAGCCTTTGCTTCAGAAAACAAACCTATGGATTCTATGATTGATGGATTGGGAATGGCTTTAGGATTTGGTTTGGCTATTTTTACAGTAAGTATTTTTAGAGAGTTCTTAGGTACTGGCTTATTAACTATTTGGGGAGATTTACAAATTAACTTAAATTTCATATTTGATTTCTTGAGAATCAGCCCAATTGGCATGTTTACTCAACCTGCCGGCGCCTTTATTACTTTAGGATTTATCCTTGCAACGTTAGCTGCTGTTCAAGCAAGCAAACAAGCAAAAAACCAAGCAAAGGAAGTGAAAGCAAATGTCTAATCTAATAGCACTAGCCTTTTCAGCCTTTATTTTACAAAACATAATTTTAACTCAATTTTTAGGAATATGTCCTTTCATTGGAGTATCTACTAAAAGAAGTTCTGCATTAGGAATGGGCATGGCTGTTATTTTTGTTATGTTGATTTCTTCAACAGTCACTTGGTTCTTATATCACCAAGTATTAGTTAATTTAGAAATGACATATATGAGAACCATTGTCTTTATCTTAGTTATTGCTGCTTTAGTACAAATGGTTGAAACTTTCTTGAAGAAAGTCTCACCAGCCCTATACAAAGCCCTAGGTATTTATTTGCCTTTAATTACGACAAATTGTGCAGTTTTAGGGGTTGCAGTATTAAATATTACAAATGAACATGGTTTTGTTGAAATGTTAGTTTATACAGCCTTTATTGGTATTGGATTCTTATTTGTAATGTATATATTCTCAATGATTAGAGAAAAATTAGATTTTGCGCCTGTTCCAAAAGCCTTTAAAGGTACACCAATTGCATTGATTGTTGCTGCGATTTTAGCGATCATCTTTACTAGATTTGGAGGGCTAATCGAATGGCTTTTATAATGGATATTTTAGTGCCTGCAGCTATACTTGCAGGACTTGGATTTATCTTAGGTTTATTAATTAATGTAGTATCAAAAGTATTCTATGTAGAAGAAGATCCTGCCATTGATGAAGTGGTGGAATTACTTCCAAGATATAATTGTGGTGCTTGTGGGCATCCTGGTTGTAAAGAAATGGCAATTTCATTATTAAATAAAGAAAGTGATGTCATGGCATGTAAACCTATTAAGAAGGATGCTGCTGAAGATTTAAAAAAATATCTAAAAGAGCATTTTGCAAATAAATAATATTTTTAAACTGTAAACAATAACAATGTTTACAGTTTTTTTTGCTAAAAATAGGGCTTATTATCCTAATAATGAATAGATAAAATAATTGTAAAAACTGAACGATTGTTCTTGCAAAAACATAACGAATGTGTTATATTTTTATTGTATGAATTTTAAATTAAAAACGGAGGAAGGATACAATGAAAAAATTATTAATGTTTTTATTTGCAGCGCTCTTAATGCTAGGGATTGTTGCATGTAACGGAGATGAAACAACGTTAGAGCCTACAGATGCTCCAACGACTACTGAGGAACCTACAGAAGAACCTACAGAGGCTCCAACTGAAGAACCTTCAGAATTTCAAGTTGACGGAGACTTTACAGCTTTTGATATTCATGAACACAGTAATGGTTCACCAATGATCACATCTGTAACAGTTACTATTGAAAATGGAGAAGTTGCTGGTTTCTATATCGATGCATTACAATCAAATGGAACAACATTTGAATGGAATCCTAAAACTAAAAAAGAATTAGGCGATGCTTATGGTATGGTTGATAGAGGTGGCGCTATTGCAGAGTGGTATGAACAAGCTGCTTTAATCGAAGCATATTGGTTAGCTAATGGTTTTGATTCAGTAACAGTTGATGAATCAAATGTTATCGACAATGTTGCTGGTGTTACTATTAAAGATGGTAATTATACTACTTTAGCAGCTGAAGCAATTCAATTAGCTAAGGATGGAAAATTCCAAGCTTATCATCCATCTATGTCTCATGGCAAACCACAAGTTACATGGGTTGAAATGACAATGAATACCAATGGTACAATCGAATCAATGATGTTAGACGTTTTACAATCTACAATTACTGAAGGCGCATTTGCTTGGAATGAAAAATCTAAACAAGAATTAGGCGACGAATATGGTATGGTAGAACGTGGTGGCGCTGAGTACGAATGGTACGAACAAGCAAACTTTATTACAGATTTCGTGATTGAAAATGGATTTGACGCTTTAGAAACTATAGAAGTTGAAGGATCATTAGAATTAGACAATGTTGCTAACGTTTCAATCACAGTTGATGATTATATGGTTGTATTAAGAGATGTAAACATTAAAGCTGGTGAAAGAGAAATGTTCCCGTTAGACGGAGAATTTACTGCTTTTGATGTTCACCTACACAGCAATGGTGCTCCAATGATCACATCTGTAACCGTGACTATTGAAAATGGACAAGTTGTTGCTTATTATATTGATGCATTACAATCAAATGGAACTACATTTGAATGGAATCCTAAAACTAAAAAAGAATTAGGCGATGCATACGGTATGGTTGATAGAGGCGGAGCTATCGCTGAATGGTATGAACAAGCTGCTTTAATCGAAGCATATTGGTTAGAAAATGGAGTTAAGTCAGTTACCACTGATGAATCTACAGTTATTGATAATGTTGCTGGCGTTACTATAAAAGATGGTGGATATACTGCTTTAGCAGCTGAAGCTGTTGAATTGGCTAAAAATGGAATTTTCCAAGCTTATACACCTTCTATGTCTCATGGAAAACCTCAAGTGACATGGGCTGTATTAGAAATGAAAGTTAATGGAGCAATTGAAAACTTAACATTAGACGTTTTACAATCTACAATTACTGAAGGCGTATTTGCATGGAATCCTTTAACAAAACAAGAATTAGGTTATGACTACGGTATGGTTGAAAGAGGCGGCGCTGAATACGAATGGTTTGAACAAGCAAATTTCATTACTGATTTCGTTATTGAAAATGGTTTTGACGCTTTAGAGACTATAGAAGTTGAAGGCTCGTTAGAATTAGACAATGTTGCTAATGTTTCAATCACAGTAGACGATTATATGGTTGTATTAAGAGATGTAAATATTAAAGCTGGCGAAAGAGAAATGTTCCCATTAGATGGAGAATTTACTGCTTTTGATATTCATGATCATCATGGTGCACCAATGATCACTTCAGTGACTGTTACTGTTGAAAATGGTCAAATCGTTGCTTATTATATTGATGCATTACAATCAGATGCAGATACATTTGAGTGGAACGCTTTAACTAAAAAAGAATTAGGTGACGACTATGGTATGGTTGAATATGGCGGCGCTATTGCAGAATGGTACGAACAAGCTGCTTTAATTGAAGCATATTGGTTAGAAAACGGAGTAAAATCAGTTACTACTGATGAAACTACAGTTATTGATAATGTTGCTGGCGTTACTATAAAAGATGGTGGATATACTGCTTTAGCAGCTGAAGCTGTTGAATTGGCTAAAAATGGAATTTTCCAAGCTTATACACCTTCTATGTCTCATGGTAAACCACAAGTGACATGGGTTGTATTAGAAATGAAAGCTGATGCTAGTATTGAAAAATTAACTTTAGATGTTCTACAATCAACAATTACTGAAGGCGTATTTGCATGGAATCCTTTAACAAAACAAGAATTAGGATTTGATTATGGTATGGTTGCTAATGGTGGCGCTACTTTAGAATGGTTTGAACAAGCTAATTTAATCACTGATTTCGTTATTGAAAATGGTGTAGATGCCTTATCAACAATTGATGTTGAAGGATCATTAGAGTTAGACAACGTGACTGGAGTTTCAATCACTGTTGATGATTATATCATCGTATTAGAAGACGTATTTACAAAAGTAACTGAATAATTAATTTCAATTCTCTTTGAATAAAAAGTCGCTGAATATAAGCGGCTTTTTTCTTTTATTAAAAAAAGAAAGCGCTTTATTTTTTCTGCTTTGATTGTTATAATAGAAGAGAAAGTTAGGTGATATTTTGATATATATAAACGGAGAAAATCTTGACTTAAATACTTTTATTAAAATCGTGTTAGAACATGAAAAAGTTGCAGTTGACAAGTCAAGTATAGAAAAAGTTAATAAAGCATGTGAATATGTTAAAAAAGTGGTTGAATCAGGTGTACCTACATATGGTATAAATACAGGATTTGGACAGTTAAGTACTCTTTCAATCAATAAGGAAAATACATCTCAGTTACAAGAAAATCTTATTAAAAGCCATGCATGTGGCGTTGGGAAACCATTAGAAGAAGTTTATGTTCGTGGCATGTTGTTGTTGAGAGTCAATGCTTTAATCAAAGGTTATAGCGGTATCAGATATGTTGTTATTGAAAAAATGTTAGAGTTACTCAACAATAACTTATTACCTTTGGTATACTCAAAAGGTTCTTTAGGCGCTAGTGGAGATTTAGCACCCCTATCTCACATGGCTTTGCCTCTTATTGGACTTGGTGAAGTCACATACAAGGGTAAAATATATCCTTCTCATATTGGATTAGAAAAAGCAGGAATTAAAGCGTTAGATGGCTTGGTTGCTAAAGAAGGTTTAGCCTTAATAAACGGAACACAAGCAATAACATCCATTGCAGCTGTAACCATGTATCATGCACTTAATCTTTTTAACTTAAGTGTCCATACTTTAGGCATTACTATGGAAGCTTTAAAGGGTATTAAAGATGTCTTTGATGATGAAATTCATCTTTTAAGAAATCAAAGTGGTCAACAGTTTGTTGCTAAGAGATTAAGAGATATCTTAGTTGATTCAAAATTAATGACTGTTCAAGGTGAGCTAAGAGTACAAGATGCTTATTCTTTAAGGTGTTCACCACAAGTCTTAGGAGCTTCTCTAGATGCAATTCAATATGTTTATGACATTATTGAAAAAGAAATGAATGCTGTGACTGATAATCCTTTGGTATTTGCAGATAGAGATAAAGTTATTAGTGCTGGTAACTTCCATGGCCAACCATTAGCTCTAGCTATGGATTTTTTAGGCATAGCAATGAGTGAAGTTGCCAACATTTCAGAAAGAAGACTTGAGAGAATGGTCAATTCTTCTTTGAGTAATGGCTTGCCACCTTTCTTAGTAAAAAATCCTGGTATTAATTCTGGTTTCATGATTGTCCAGTATTCAGCCGCTGCCCTTGTAAGTGAAAACGAGGTCTTATCACATCCTGCATCTGTGGATTCTATTCCTTCATCGGCTAATCAAGAAGATCATGTTTCTATGGGTAATCATGCTGCTAGAAAAGCTTCAGAAATCATTGAAAATGTATATAATGTTGTATCTATGGAGTTATTAACTGCCTTGCAGGCCATTGATTTTAATCATCCAGCTAAAATGAGTTCAAAAACAAAGAAGATATATGATTACATAAGAAAAGAAATTCCTTTTATTGAAGATGATGTTGTCATGTATGAAAAAATACACTTGATTGAAAAATTGGTAAGATCTAAAGAATTTATTAGAATGATTGATTAGGAGGATAAAATGGAAAATTTACTCAAACAAATATTCAATGAATTACCTCGTCCTTGTGAATTTGAAAAGGGTATACGAAGAGCACCAAAAAGAGACTTTAATTTATCAAAAACTGAAACTGAACTGGCTTTAAAGAATGCATTAAGATATATACCCAAGGAGTGGCACAAAGACTTAGCGCCAGAGTTTCTAGAGGAATTACTAAGTCGTGGTAAAATCTATGGTTATCGTTTTAAACCAAAACATAGAATTTATGGAAAACCAATCAATGACTACCCAGGCAAAATAATCGAAGCAAAAGCTTTTCAAGTGATGATAGATAATAACCTAGACAATGATATTGCCTTATATCCATATGAACTAGTAACTTATGGAGAAACAGGTTCAGTTTTTCAAAACTGGATGCAATATCATTTTGTGAAAAAATATCTACAAGAAATGAATGATGAACAAACACTAGTGATAATGTCAGGACATCCATTAGGTTTGTTTAAGTCAAGCAAACAATCACCTAGAGTCATTATCACCAATGGGTTAATGATAGGTGCATATGATGACTTAAAGAATTTTAATAGAGCTTCATCTTTAGGTGTTGCAAATTATGGACAAATGACTGCTGGAGGATGGATGTATATAGGTCCTCAGGGTATTGTTCATGGGACGTATTCGACTTTACTTAATGCTGGACGAATGAAATTAGGAATTCCAGAAGATAAAGACCTCAGAGGGAAATTATTCGTATCCTCTGGTTTGGGCGGTATGAGTGGGGCTCAAGGTAAAGCAATTGAAATAACCGGTGGTGTTGGTATTATAGCTGAAGTCGATGAATCAAGAATTAAAACAAGGTATGACCAAGGCTGGGTTAGCAAAATTACAACTTCTGCACAAGTTGCTTTTGATTTGGCAAATGATGCCCTTAACTTAAATAAAGCAGTGGCTATTGCTTATCACGGAAATATTGTTGATTTATTAGAATATGCACTTAACAACCAAATTCACATCGATTTGTTAAGTGACCAAACCTCTTGCCATGCAGTTTATGAAGGAGGTTATTGTCCTGTTTCTATGTCTTTTGAAGAAAGAACAGATTTATTGCAAAACGATATAGACTTATTTAAAAAATTAGTTGATCAAACTCTAATTAGACACTTTAATGTAATCAAGAAACTTGTTGAAAAAGGTACATATTTCTTTGATTATGGAAACTCATTTATGAAAGCCATTTATGACGCAGGTGTTGTTGAAATTTGTAAAAATGGTGAAAATGATTTAGATGGATTTATTTGGCCATCCTATGTTGAAGATATTATGGGACCGGTTTTATTTGATTATGGTTATGGTCCATTTAGATGGGTTTGTTTGTCGGGCAAAGAAGAAGACTTAGATAAAACAGATCAAGCTGCTATGATGGCAATAGATCCTGATAGACGTTTCCAAGATCGTGATAACTATGAGTGGATTAAGGATGCTAAAAAGAATAAATTGGTGGTAGGAACCTTAGCTAGAATATTATATCAGGATGCTTATGGAAGACTAAAGATTGCTTTAAAATTTAATGAAATGGTTAGAAATCATGAGATTGGTCCAGTTATGTTGGGTAGAGACCACCATGATACTGGAGGAACAGATTCACCTTTTAGAGAAACATCTAACATTAAAGATGGATCAAATATCATGGCTGATATGGCCACTCAAGTTGCTCTAGGAAATACTGCCAGAGGCATGTCTTTAGTTGCTTTACATAATGGTGGTGGTGTTGGAATTGGCAAAGTTATAAACGGCGGTTATGGTATGGTATTAGATGGCTCATATGAGACAGACGAAATTTTAAAATCAGCCATGTTACATGATGTGATGACTGGTGTTACAAGACGCGCTTGGGCAAGAAATGAAAATGCTATGGCGACCTGTGAAGAATACAATCAAATTGATAACAATTCATTGGTGACATTACCTGAAATTACGGATGAAGCAATGATTCATTCATTGGTTAATATATATTATCAAAAGGGAGGAAAATAATGGCTAAAATAGTAGAATGTGTCCCTAATTTTTCTGAAGGAAGAGATAAGGATAAGATTGAAAGAATCATTTCAGTATTAAAAAATAATAAGCAAATAAAACTCATTAATTATGAAGCTGATGCTGATTATAATCGTACAGTTGTAACTTTGATTGGCGAACCAGAGCCAATGATTGATGCAATCATTGAATTAACTGAAGTTTGTTTAAAAGAAATTGATTTAAATAAACATAGTGGAGAACATGCGAGAATGGGCGCTATTGATGTTATTCCTTTTATACCTATTCATGATGTTAAAATGAGCGAATGTGTCTCATACGCTGAAAAAACAGGGCAACTGATTAGTGAGAAATTTAATATACCTTGTTTCTTATATGCAGAAGCTGCAAGACATGAAGATAGGGTATCTTTGCCTAATATTCGTAAAGGCGAATTTGAGGGTATGGAAGAAAAAATCAAGGATCCACATTGGAAACCTGATTTTGGACCTGCAAAAAGACATCCATCATTTGGTTCCATTGGAATTGGCGCAAGAGATTTCTTGATTGCATATAATATTGATATAGATACTAGAGATGAAAAGAAGACAAATAATTTTGCTAAAGCCATTAGAAACTCTAGTGGAGGTTTTTCTTATGTGCAAGCTGGCCCTGTCTACTTAGAAAATAGAGGTCATACTCAAGTAACTATGAATATATTGAATTATAAGAAAAACCCTATTTATCGAGTTTTTGAAACTGTGAAAATGGAAGCGAAAAGGTACCATTATAATGTACCTTCAGCGGAAATTGTTGGTTTAATTCCTAAAGATGCTATTATGCGATCTTTAAAATATTATTATGCTGTTAATGATATTGAATTTAATGAAGATATGTCTTTTGACGATATTGTTAGAGATGCAGCAAATTACTTACAATTAAGGGATTTTCACAAATCAAAAATTATCGATTATTTCTTATAGGTCGATCTATGAAAACGATTATATACAATATTAAAACAATATATACATCTACAGAAAAACCCCCTGTTAAGGGTAAAAATATGTCTTTAATTAGAGAGATTCATGATCCATATATCATTATAGAAGATGATATTATCAAAGCTGTAAAGACAGGAGACTACCATAAGGATTTAAGCGATTCATGTGAATTGTATGATGCGAAAAATAAAATTATGGTTCCAGGACTCATTGACTCACACACACATTTAGTTTTTGCTGGTTCTAGAGAATCCGAGTTTAGTAAAAAAATTGCTGGTGTGCCATATTTAGATATTTTAAAAGCAGGTGGAGGTATTTTAAATACTGTTGAAGCTACAAAGAATGCTAGTTTTGATGAACTTTATCAACAATCGAAAAAATCTTTAGATCAAATGTTAAGGTTCGGTGTGACTTCATTAGAAGTAAAATCAGGTTATGGTTTAGATCTTCAAACGGAAATGAAACAACTTAAAGTGGCAAAGAAACTTAATGAAAACCATCCTATTGATATATATATTACATATCTTGGTGCCCATGCTTTACCAAAAGAATATAAAGACCGAAGACAAGAATATATATCACAAATTATTGCAGATTTACAGATAATAAAAAATGAGAAGTTAGCTGAGTACGCTGATGTATTTTGTGAAACAGGCGTTTTTACTGCAAAAGAAACAAATGAAATTTTAAGTCATGCTAAAGCCTTGGGCTTTAAATTAAGGTTACACGCTGATGAAATTGATTCGATTGGCGGTAGTAAAGTGGGCATTAATATGCAAGCGAAAACCCTTGATCACTTAATGGCCATTACTGAAGAAGATATGGATTTATTGGCGAAGTCAAAGACGATTGCTAATTTATTACCATCAACATCATTCTTTTTAAATAAGGATTATGCACCTGCAAGAAAAATGATTGACAAAGGTGTGGCGATTGCAGTATCAAGTGATTATAATCCAGGATCAACACCTTCAGAAAATTACCAGTTAACCTTACAGATTGCAGGCAATAAACTGAGAATGTTGCCAGCAGAAATATTAACTGCATCGACAATGAATCCTGCATATTCTTTGGATATTCATGATATTGTTGGTAGTATAGAAGTGGGAAAGAAAGCTGATTTGGTATTATTAGATTGTCCTAATTTAGATTACTTTATCTACCATTATGGGATTAATCATACATTTGCAGTATTTAAAAATGGTAAATTATTAGTTGAAAATCAAAGAATAGTAGGTGAATAAAATGAAATTAATAGATATGACAGTTCGGGAATTTATAGATACTTTAGCCAGCGACGCTGTTGCTCCAGGCGGTGGATCGGTTAGTGCTTTATCTGGAGCAAACGGTGCTGCTTTAATTGTTATGGCAGGTGAATTAACTTATAACAAAAAGAAATTTAAAGAACTTGATGAAGAAATAAAAAAAGCATACAAAGATAATGTAAACTTTTTTTCTAATGCAAAGTCAAGATTTTTAAAATATGTTGATGAAGATACAGATGCTTTTAACCTTATAATGTCTGCCTTTAAGATGGCAAAAGATACTGAAGCTGAAAAAGAAAAAAGAAGTTTAGAAATTCAAAAAGCTACAGTAGAAACAATTAGAGTACCTTTGGAAGTTTGTAGATTATCTCTTGAATCTATGAGAAAAATTGCTGATGTGATGCAATATTCAAATAAGAATACCATTTCTGATCAAGGAGTGGGTGTGATGATGTTGCATACAGCGCTTCAAGGGTCTGCTATGAATGTTTTAATTAATCTAAGTGGTCTTCATGACCAAGAACAGGCTCAAGAATATAGAAGAATTGTTGAAGATATAAAAGAAGAAGCAAATACATTAAGAGTATCTTTATTAGAAAATGTTAATTTATAAGGGAGAGAAAAATGAAAATATTCGCAGATACCGCAATTATTAAAGAAATTGAAGAAGTCAGTCAATGGGGAATAATTTCTGGAGTAACAACCAACCCATCATTGATAGCTAAATCTGGAATCACCTTAGAAGAAGCTATGAAAAAGATTGTTGATTTAGTTGATGGTCTAATCAGTGCAGAGGTGAATGAAGGTAAGGCCGATGATATGGTTAAAGAAGCAAGAGTATATGCAAAGATGCATAAGAACATTGTGATAAAAATACCTATGACCATAGAAGGAGTCAAAGCCGTTAAACAACTAACATCTGAAGGTATAAAAACCAATGTTACCTTAGTTTTTTCTATGTCACAAGCTTTAATGGCCGCTTCAGCCGGCGCGACTTATGTGTCACCATTTATGGGTAGGTTGGATGATTTAAATAATGCTAAAGATGCAGGCTTTAACTTGGTTAAAGACATTAAAGATATGTTTAAAACTTATCATTTTAAGACAGAAATTATCGCAGCTTCTATTAGACATCTTGACCATGTTGATCAATCAATGAAAGCTGGGGCTGACATTGCGACCATCCCATATAAGGTATTAAAAGAGATGGTTGAACATGAATTAACCAGAAAGGGTTTAAAGATTTTTGCAGAAGCAGGTAAATAATAATACATGAGATATTGAGTGAATGACCAAGAAAAAGTCATTCACTTTTTCTATGTTTTATCACAAAATAATCACAATCATTTTATGGTAATCTTCTAAATATATATGATATAATAAATCAACCGACCATGTGGTCGGATTCAAATTACTAAGAGGTGTATTTATGAGCAAATATAGTGTAAGAAAACCAATCACTGTATTGATGGGTATATTAATAATTATTGTTTTAGGAATTTATTCTGTGACAAAGTTGCCTTTGTCATTATTTCCTGATATTAACTTACCCTTTATTGTAACAGTGACAACTTACCCTGGAGAAAATCCAGAAACTATTGAAAAAGAAGTAACTCAAAAAATTGAATCTTCTGTAGCAACTATTGGAAATTTTACAGAAATTCAATCTACAAGTTATGAGAATTTCTCACTTTCAATCATCACTTTTGCAGAACAGACCAATATGGATACTGTTGTTATTGAGATGAGGGAGAACATTAATAACATAGAATTTGCTGAAGGGGTTGGAAATACTAGAATATTAAGGATTTCTCCTGATATGTTACCGGTAATGACCATTACTTTATCTCAGACATATGATGAAGAACTTACTGATGAACAAATCTTAATTAGAAATACTCAATGGATTAATAATGAAGTATTAAGTAAATTAAATAGTATTGAAGGCATAGCTGATGTTACTTTAACTGGAGCTTCTGATACAGTTTTACAAATTAACTTAGATCAAGATAAATTAACTACTTATCAACTAGATCAAACAAGTGTACTTAATATTATTGAAGAACAAAGCACTTCAGGTTTGGTGGGTGTTGCCTTGGACAATGGCGAGTTGAGAATGGTTATATTAGGTAATCAACCAGAAACTTTAGAAGATATGCATAATTTACCAATTACATTTGATGGGTCTAATGTTATTACTTTAGATGATCTTATTGTTGAAGATGGTATTGGCTATGTTGATGCTTCTGAAGACTCTTATTCAAAAATTAATGGTAAACAAGGTATTCAAATATCTTTCCAAAAACAAAGTGATATAGGTATTACTGAAGCAACCAAAAATATCTATAATACTTTGGATGATTTAGAAGAAGAATATCCTAATGCATCATATATGGTTTTATTAGATCAAGGAGAATATATCAATCAATCGATTAATTCTGTTCTACTTAATATTGTTATTGGTGCTTTATTAGCCATTCTTATCTTGTTTGTCTTTTTAAGAAATATAAAACCAACCATCATTGTTGGCTTAGCCATACCAATATCAGTCATAGCAGCCTTTATGTTGATGTACTTTACTGGAGTATCATTGAATCTTGTATCTATGGGTGGTTTAGCTTTAGCTATCGGGATGCTTGTTGATAATGCTGTTGTAGTGATTGAAAATATCTATCGAATGATTAATGAAGGTAAAAGTAAAAAAGAAGCTGCAATTGAGGGAGCCAAGGAAGTTGCAGGTGCGATTACGGCATCTACTTTAACAACTGTAGCAGTATTCTTACCAATCGTCTTTGTTGAAGGATTAATATCAGATGTCTTTATGTCTATGGCGTTAACCATTGCTTATTCACTAGGTGCTAGCTTAATTATTTCTTTAACATTAGTACCAGCAATGAGTTCAAGATTTTTAGACGACCAACATATTAAAGAAGATGGAAAAGTCATTAACAAAGTTAAGACATGGTATGAAAATTCGGTTTTATTTGCCATTAAGCATAAAATAATGACTATAGTAGTAATTTTATTATTGTTATTTGCTTCATTTGCTTTAGTATTTTCAAAAGGCTTTATTTTGTTACCAGAATCTGATGAAGGTGTTATAAATATCAATATCGAAACAAAAGCAAGCACTGAGTTTTCTGGAAAAGCTGAACTTGCTGATTATATCACTGATGCACTATTAGAGGTGGATGATGTAGATAATGTTTCAGGTAGTATTGGTGGTAACGCAGGCATGATGATGTTTGCTGCAGCTAATGATGATATCCAATTGACAGTTAATTTAAAAGACAACAAAAAGAATTCCACTTTAGAGAATGAAGAAAAAATTCTAACTTTAATTGAGAATATTAACTATAGTAATTTTTCAAACATCCAGTTGTCAGATATTTTAGAATATGAAGTTTCTTCTCAAAATTCTACCATGTCTCTAGGAGGAGCCTCTGGTGTAAATATAAAAGTAAGTGGTTATGATCTTTTGACTTTAGAAGAAATTGCAAATGATTTGGTCAATATTTTAGAAAATGTAGACCATATTACTGAAGTAGACAATGGAGTAGAACAAGGCTCTGATCAAATCAAAATGACTGTGAATAAAGATATAGCCATGACATATAACTTAACAAATCAAGATGTTTTGGATAACCTAAATTATTTCTATGCCAACTTAGAGGGTTTGTCTGGTGGACAAAGTATCACAGTTCAAATAGAAGGTATCAACTATGAAATCTCTATTCCAAATGAAGCTGTTGGGTCTATAAGTTTTGAAATGTTTGGCGATTATCAAACATTTTTATCAGGTGTAGTCTTATTTGATCAAGAAACACAAATGATGATTGATCAATATTTAGATAATAACGATGTTTCGATGACACAAGGGAATTCTATTTATATATTAAATATGGCTTTACCTACTTATCAAGTGGGTCAAGATATAAAATTTGTAATTAATCCTTTCTTGAAGGTTAATGACCAAAATGAAATAATATTTGCACCATTTGATAGCACATCTGATTTATTAGCTTCATATGCTTTAGCACCTTTATATAGTGAAAGTAATTCAGTGACAAGCATTGAAAAAGTAACTGGTTTCTCAGCCATAAATACAGATGGTAATCAAAGATATTTAACTGTAACTGCTCAGATTGAACAAGGCTTCAATGTTACTTTAGTATCTCAAGAAGTTACGGACGCTGTTGAAAATTATATGGACAATGAATTTAAAACCTATGGTTCAGGATATAGTATTTCTTTCCAAGGTGAAAATGAAGAGATTATGGATGCAATTGGTGATTTAGCCTTAGCTGCGCTTGTGGCTATATTACTTGTTTATATGATTATGGCTATTCAGTTCCAATCGCTTAAGTATCCTTTCATTATTCTTATGACAATTCCTTTAGCCTTTACTGGTGGATTTATAGCCTTATGGATCTTTGGTATGAACTTGAGTATGGTTTCTTTGATGGGATTAATTATTCTTATTGGTGTTGTTGTAAACAACGGAATTGTTTTAATTGATTATATTAATAAATTAATGGAAAGGGGTTATCAAGTTATTGATGCCATTGTCCTTGCAGGTAAAACTAGATTAAGACCCATTTTTATGACTGCTTTAACAACCATCCTTGCCCTAGTATTTACTGCAATTGGTGTAGGAGAAGGCGCAGAATTATTACAACCTATGGCACTGACTGCTATTGGTGGATTGATTTATGCGACTGTGTTAACTTTGATTGTAGTTCCAACTGTCTTTGCTATATTTAATAGAAAGCAAATTAGAATCGAAGGTCTAGAAAATGTTGACAACCAAGGATAAAATTTTAGACTCTGTCATTTCTTTTATCAAAGATGAACCAACTTTAAAACAAGTTTCAATGTCACAAATTGCCGAAAGAGCAGGCATTGGAAAATCGACAGTATATGATTACTTTGAAACAAAAGATGCCTTGGTGGAAGAAACTTATTTGTATCTATTTGATAAATACCATAAAATTTTACTACAAGAAATAGACATGACTTCATATAAAGAAACCATGATTCGACAACTTTCATTAATTTTGGAAGTTGTCGAAGATGCAAAAATTATTATGGAAGCAATCATGGCAGCTCAAAATGAATTGGTTGTATTCAACTATAAACATTGTTCAACTAAAATTCAATCTATTCAAAAAGCTATGGAAAATAGGTTTGGTCAAATATTCATATTGGGTACACAAGAAAACATTATCCATGTCACTAACAAACCTTATGCATCTAACATTATTCAAGCACTTATTAGTGGATTAATGTTTCAATATACGGATGGTAAAATTGATATTTCAAGGCAAGGCTTACTCGAATTAATCTATGAAGAAATGGTAAAAGTACTTAATTAAAAAGATAATTTTTTATAGTTCTTGCAATTATATGCTAGCTCTATTAAAATGAAATAAGACAAGCAATATCTATTTAATCAGCTTCAATTGAAAATTTCCAGGAGGACAAGAAATGCTAAAATTAGTTAATATATCGAAAACCTATAAGATTGGAGAGTTTTCTCAAAATGCTCTTGATCAAGTTAACTTAGAGTTTAGACAAAAAGAATTTGTAACAGTTTTAGGACCTTCTGGTGGCGGTAAAACAACCTTATTAAATGTGATAGGTGGCTTAGATCATGCTGATCAGGGTGATTTGATTATTAACAGTAAATCCACCAAAGGATTTTCTGATAGAGAATGGGATATGTATAGAAATAATTCTATAGGATTTATTTTTCAGTCACATAACCTCATACCCCACTTATCTGTCCTACATAATGTAGAACTTGGCTTGTCCTTAAGTGGAACCAGTCCCCAAGAAAAAAAAGATAGGGCTATTGAGTTATTAGATAAGGTTGGATTAAAAGATCATATTCATAAAAAGCCTAATCAATTATCAGGAGGACAATCTCAAAGAGTAGCTGTGGCAAGGGCCTTAGCCAATAATCCAGATATAATTTTAGCTGATGAACCTACAGGGTCTTTAGATACAGAAACTGGAAAGCAAATCCTTGATTTAATCAAAGAAATTGCTAAAGATAAATTAGTGATTATGGTGACTCATGATGCGGAAATGGCAAATGAATACGCCACTAGAATCATTAAAATTAAAGATGGTCAAATTACGAATGATTCAAATCCAATAAAAAATGTTTTAGAAGAAAAAGGCAGTTTAAATTTAAAGAAAACTGCTATGTCTTTTTCGACAGCTTTTATCTCTTCGATTAATAATATAAAAACAAAGTTAGGAAGAACATTATTAACAGCTTTTGCAGGTTCAATAGGTATTATAGGTATCGCTTTAATCTTGTCGCTTTCTAATGGAATGCAAGGTGAAATAGATAAGTTTGAAAAGGAAACCTTATCTAGTTTTCCTATTCAAATCAATGATGTTGGGGTAGACATTAATGGTCTTTTACAATATTCTGCATTTGAAGATAATTTGGTTGATAGGCCTGATTATGACTATGTTATTCCTGAAAAATCTGCGTTTGAAGAAAATTTTATTAGTAATAATTTAAGCCAAGATTATATTGAATATGTTCAAAATTATATCAACAATGAAGGAAAAGAAACACTAGCTGGTTACTCCTTTAATTATCGGATAAATATGTCTCTACTATATGAAAATAGTCAAGGTGTCTATGAAGAAATTGAATTGGAGAATAAATTACCAGATGAATCAGATATATCACCATTCTCTAATACCTTTTTTCATTTACAACCTGAGGGAACAATATACAATGAAACTTACGATTTAATTTATGGTGATCAACCAATTAATAGTGTAGAGACCTTAGAAAATCAACAAATACAAGTGGTATTATCAATCAATCGATTCAATCAGATGCCTATAGAACAACTAAAATATCTAGGTATAGATACTTTGAATTTGGGTGATGATGAAACTATCCCTTTTAAAAATATAGTTGGTCATGAGTTTAAATTGTTTATTGGGTCTTATGAAGCTTCTACAAGTGATATTAATCAAGCCTATACAGTAAAGATTACAGGTATTATTAGAACTAAGGAACAGACAAATATTTCTCTATTTATGGGTAATGGATTGGTATATTCTCATGAGGTCGAAGACTATTTAATGAGAAACCATCCAAATGAAGTTGGTCAATCAATCTTTAATGATGAAGGTATCAAGAGAATTTCTCTATACCCTAATGATTTTTCAAGTAAAGAGAAGATTTTAGACTATTTAGATGCCTATAATCTAGGAAGACCTGAAGCAGAAGTAGTTATATACAATGATCAAGCAGCGCTTTTTACCACTATATCTACTGGCATCATAGACGCTATATCAATAGTATTGATAGCTTTTGCTTCCATTTCTTTGGTAGTATCATCAATAATGATTGCTATCATTACTTATGTTTCTGTTATTGAGAGAACTAAGGAGATTGGTGTATTGAGAGCCTTAGGCGCAAGAAAAAAAGATGTTTCTAGAGTATTTAACACAGAAAATATCATTATTGGTTTTACAGCTGGTCTTGTAGGGATCGTGATTACTTTGTTACTTATGATTCCAATTAACATTATTTTAGAAAACCTATCTGATATACCAAATATAGCAAAATTATCCTTGTGGCACATAGTCACTTTAATTTCTATATCAATATTTTTAGCCTTTGTGGCTGGATTGATTCCTGCACGAATGGCTGCAAAGAAAGACCCTGTGGTTGCCTTAAGAACAGAATAGAAAAAAATTATATATTATTAGTAAAAATGTGGTATAATCAATAACGGATTATATCACTTTTTTTAGGGGGAACAGATGGATTTATTTAATAAATGTTATGCTTATGAGTTAGCAGATAAATATAAAGAGATGGGACTATACCCGTATTTCCATGCTTTAGAAACAAAACAAGATATAGAAGTTGTGATGGAAGGCAAAAGACGTATAATGATTGGCTCTAATAATTATTTGGGCCTTACCGGTGATCAAAGAATTATTGATGCTGGAGTCGAAGCTATTAAGAATTTTGGTTCAGGAGTTTCAGGATCAAGGTTTCTAAATGGTACTTTAACTATCCATTTACAATTAGAAAATGAACTTGCTGAGTTTTTGAATAAAGAAGCTTGTATGACGTTTTCAACGGGATATCAAACTAATTTAGGTATTATTTCAGCAATAGCAGGAAGAAATGACTTAATCTTTTGCGATAGAGAAAATCATGCATCAATTTATGATGGTGCAAGATTATCATTTGCAAAGATGGTTAGATATAAACACAATGATATGGAAGATTTAGAAAAGAGACTTGCTGAGGCAAATCCAGAAACAGGTAAATTAATCGTAACTGATGGTGTTTTTTCAATGACAGGTGATATTTGTAATCTACCTGAAATTGTAAGATTAGCTAAAAAATACGGGGCTAGGGTCATGGTTGATGATGCTCATGGTTTGGGTGTTCTAGGCAAATCAGGCCGTGGAACTGCTGAGTATTTTGGTTTAGAAGACGAAGTTGATATTATTATGGGGACTTTTTCTAAATCTTTAGCTTCTTTAGGTGGCTATATGGTAGCGGATACAAAAGTTGTTGATTATGTAAGACATAAATCAAGACCATTCATTTTCTGTGCTGCTATTACACCTGCAAATGCTCGTACAGCTCTTGAAGCATTGAGAATCTTAAAGGCTGAACCACAAAGACCAAAGAGATTATTAGAAGTTGCAGATTATGTAAGAAAATCACTGATAAATAAAGGTTTGAAAATTATAGATCATTCAATTGTACCTATTATTCCTATTTATACCTATACGGTATTAAGAACCATGGTTGCTTGTAAAATATTATATGAACGTGGAGTGTATGTTAACCCTGTTGTTCCACCAGCAACTCCAGAGGGAGAATGTTTGATTAGAACGTCTTATACTAGTACACATACATTCAAACTCATGGATGAAGCTGTAGAGATCATTGCGGATGTATTAAATAATCTACCAGAAGATGAAGAAGAACTATTAAAGGTTTTGGAGAATGAAAAATAAAGTTGTTTTAGTATCAGGTGCATCAAGTGGAATAGGATTTATAACAGCTTCATACCTCTATGAACAAGGATATGAAGTCGTTGGCATCTCAAGATCTTATCCAAAAAAAGAATATGCTTTTAAGTATCAATTATGTGATATTACTGATGAATCACAAATTGATCTTCTTAAAAAATGGCTTGAACAGGAATATGAATCTATTGATATTTTAATTAACTCAGCTGGAATGGGTATTTCAGGAGCCATTGAAAATACTCCATTTGATCAAGTGAAAAAAATATATGATGTAAATGTATTTGGTCATTATTTAATGACCAAATCTCTTTTATCCTTAATTAGAAAATCCAAGGGTGGAAGAATCATTAACATATCTTCAATAGCATCAGATATTGCTTTACCTTTTCAAGCATTTTATTCTATGACAAAAGCAAGTATCGATGCATTTACTAAGGCTTTATACCTCGAGCTAAAACCATTTAAAATTCAAGTAGCTTGTCTTATGCCTGGAGATATTAAAACTGACTTCACTCAAAACCGAACCAAACCATATCAAAATGAAAATCACTTATATGATGAACGAATTAAAAATTCATTAATGCGTATGGAAAAAGATGAAGAAAATGGAATGGATCCAATAAGAATAGCAAAAAAAATATATAAGATGATTAACCAAAGAAAAATGCCTATAAGAACAACTGTAGGGTTATCTTATAAAACAATTAGGGTCTTACAAAGAATTTTACCTGAAAAATTTATTTATTTTATTGTAAAGAAATTATATGGATAAGGATGATGATTTTTGAAAATATTTATTGATAAAAGATTTATACCTAGAGAAAGATATGATGAACTTGTAGATAGATATAGTGAACACGAGCTTGTGCATGATTTACATAAGCATAAAGATATCGAAATATTCTTTGGTTTAAATGCAACTTTATTAGAAGTGGACTTATCAGACTATAAAAAACTAAAATGGATTCAACTATATATGGCAGGTTTTGATAATGTTGATGTGGAATCTTTGAAAAGAAAAAATATATTAGTATCTAATGCTAGAGATATATTCTCTATAACCATTGCTGAAGATATCATTGCTAAAATTTCTTTTTTTAATAGAAATACTAGAGAATTTCTTGATGACATGAAAATAAAAGCATGGAATCCAATCCCGAAAGACTATGAGATATGGCATTCCAATATTGGTATTGTCGGAACTGGTTCAATTGGATTGGAAACGGCGAAAAGGCTAAAATCTTTTCAACCTAAGAAAATCATGGGTCATCGCCGGGAGAATAAAGCTGTTCAATATTTTGATGAAATCTATGTTGGTGATCAAGGTCTAGAAGAAATGATTAAGCAAGCAGATTATTTAATTCTAGCAATACCATTAAATTCTGATACTAAGTATATGATTGATAAAGAAAAACTACTTCTTATGAAAGAAGAAGCATTATTGATAAATGTTGCTAGAGGACAAGTGATTGTCCAAGATGATTTAATTCAAGTGTTAGAAACTAAGAAAATTAGAGGAGCAGCTTTGGATGTAACAGATCCTGAACCACTTCCTAAAGATTCTAAATTATGGACACTAGATAACTGCTTTATAACACCTCATAACGCTTCATCAAGCCGACATATGAAGACTAGATTGTTTGAGTTAACCTTAGAAAACTTAGATTTGTATTTAAAGGGTCAAGAAGTCAAGTATTTATTATAATAAAAACGTGTAGATTTAATTTATCTACACGTTTTCTTTATTTAATAAAAGCTCTATTTGATTTTCAATTTTGTGTGGTTCTATTCTTGAACCATAACGACCAAAGACTTGACCTTGTCTATCAATAAGAAATTTTGTAAAATTCCATTTAATCTTTGAACCCAATAGCTTATTGATGATGGTAGGTTTTTCATTTTCTTCTCCAGGATATTCATCATTTGGCTTCATATCTTTTAGGTACTTGTAAAGCTCAATAGCATCTTTTCCATTGACTTTTGCTTTTGCGAAAGTCTCAAATTTAGTGTTAAACTTCAATTGACAAAATTCGGCTATTTCTTTATTTGATCCTGGCGCCTGAGACATAAATTGATTACATGGAATATCTATAATCTCTAAACCCTTATCATAATACTTTTCATGTAAAGCCTCTAATCCTTCATATTGAGGTGTATATCCGCATTTAGTAGCGGTGTTGACAATCAATAATACTTTTCCTTTATATTTCTCTAAAGAAACATCTTCATTTTTTATATTTTTTATTGAAAAATCATAAATTGACATTACATTCCTCCTTATCCATATTTTATCAAAAATAAAATATTTTACATAATGATTTAGCTTAGGAATGTGATTGATTTTTTTTTAGTTTATAATTGACTAGTAAAATTAGTATGAAACCTATTCCCATCATGAGTACAGAGAAATCAAAAACATAAATGGGTTTAATTGCAAATAGAACACCGCCAATTAATGGGCCTATGACCATTCCAATAGAATAAAATGATTGTCTAACGCCCATGGTTGTTGAATATAAG